>JAZPYY010000013.1:0-11116 GCA_045544375.1 Shuttleworthella sp. | reverse complement strand
GGGACGGCTTGGGCCATCCCTCTCTTTTGCTGTTCCGTCAGTCCAAATCCGGCGGATTTCGCGGATCCCTTTCCGGTTTTGCCTTTAGTTTTTCAAAAACGTCTGATCGCTGACAGCGTCAATGCGCTCTTCCAGGAAGTCCGGCAGATCGGTTCCGGCCGGAATCGTGCCGCTCCACCAGCATTCTTCCTCATAGACTTCTCCGTTTCTGCTGACCATCTGGGGCGTGATGTGCACCGAAACGCCAAGAACGGCAGAGGGATCTTCGTATTCCTTATTTCGCAGTTTAATCGGCGCCCAGATGCTATAATCCTGATCCGGAACGATCAGCGGCAGCAACGTTTCCATTTCCTTCTGGGACGAAATGGTTATCACCTCCGTATCCAGATTCACCGAAGCCATGGTGCTCATGATTTCTGCCTGGGCGGCGGATTGGGGATACCTCTCGGCTTCCTCTTCTGTCATCTCCTTCGGCACATAGATTTCCATGCCCAGCACCTGGTCCGCCTCCGGCATCGCATCGGGATCGAACCCGTTTTCCTTAAGAAACGCCAGCGTCCTGGTGAAGCTCTCGTACACCGGGTATGTATGGGTCATTCCCTGCACTTCAGGGCCTTCTTCCACCAGTATGCCGGCCTGAATGGCCACCCGTGTCAGAATCGGATCGCCGGAAAGCACTTCAAGATCCAGGGATTTTAAATCCTCCTCATAGGCTTCCCAGAAGGAACGCACCCAGGCGGCATCCGTATCTGCGGCCTGATTCGTTACCGTTGTCTGCATCAGGTAAACGTTGATGTATTCCGCTGCATCCAGCACGCCATCCCCGAATTTCTGGTACATGGCTTCCTTATAAGCCGCATCCGATAAAATCTGGTTTAAATCCTCCCTGGCCACATCCGGAACCATCATCAGCTTCCGCTTTACGGTGCGGCCGTTCTTTAAGTGCCAGGAAACCCGCATCCACTCGGTGGCGTCCCAGGCGTACTCATCTGATTCCTGATCCTCGTTCTGACGCATGACGGCGGCCATCTCCGAATACAGACTGCCCACGGCCTCGATGGTATCCGGATCCGCAAGACGCATCTTCGCCTCAAAATACTCTTCCGGTCTGTAGGAATAGACAATGGTGAAGGGATCCTCCGGATTCATGTAGTAGTTGCCGTCCTCGGCATTGTAGGTGGGATAAAAGGATACGCTTTCCACCTGATTCGCTGCCGGCACATACCGGTCATAGCCGAACCAGTCAAACCACATAGAGGCAATCACCAGAAGGGTGATGGCACCTGTAACCGCGATGTGCCAGGGCTTGCGGAAGGCCGCCCGGCCGTCCCGGGCGAAAATCATCTCGCCGATGATGCAGCCCACTGCACAGGCCAGCAGCGCCAGCACCACCATCAGACGCGGATGGCGTCCGCCGATGAAAAACTGGACTGCCATTCCAAATAACAGACCTGCCGACACCACGGTAATCCATTTCACAGCGGTCTGCAGCGCGGGATAACGCAGGGCTCCGCCGGCAAATTCCGTCGGGCGCTTTCTGTAAACCAGCCAGGATAAAAGCAGTGCACAAACAGCAATCACCGCCATCTTAAGCACCGGAAAGGCCAGATAACCGGCAAAGCCCATCACCTCACCCACCGTGGCAGCACCCGGCAGGGCGCGGGCGATTCCGGCTTCGTTCAGCCCGATGAGCCAGGGTGCCAGAGGATTGGTCCACAACGCAAACCAATCCACCCCCGGATCAATCCAGGTCAGGAAGAAGTTCTCTCCATAAATATACAGCACTAACCGGATCACCATCTCTGCCAGCAGCAGAAAGCCCGTCATCAGAACGGCGATGAGAATGCGGCCGGAAAGCATGGATGCCAGCACCGTGATGCCGTAAATACCTGCAAACAGAATCAGCATGCAGACGAAAGCCAGCAGCGCTTCTACGAACATGCCGGCACTCATGGCGCCCATCACCAGGCAGATCAGCAGGGCCAGCACCACATTCACCGCCGCAGGAAGCACGAAGGTGCCCGCGCCGGCAAGCAGCCGCCGCACAAAGCGGTGATTCCGTTTTTCCGGCAGGCTCTCATAAAAATCCAGGCTTCGCGGGTCATGCAGGTAGGCAAAGATTTCCAGGCCGATCAGGATCGCCAGCCCCACGATCAGTGCCGATGTAATCTGCCCAAATCCCAGTACGTTGCGGGCACATCCCAGCAGATTTTCCTGCTGCCAGCCGGGCACAAAGGTTTCTCCATAGGACGGATTGTCCCGGATCATGCTCTCTATCCTCGCGATGTCATTTCTGGTCACCGCCAGGGAAATCAGCGCGGCTATCGGATAGCAGACAAACGTTGTCAGGCAGGAAACCACCCACACCCACAGGCGCGGTGTGCGCATGGGGCGAAGACCCTTTTTTGCATTCCCCGTCTTCGGCGATCCGGGATTGGAATGCGACGCCCCGGCAGGCGCATCCTGCTGTGCCTGGGTTTTCGCTTTGCCGTCCATCGGTTTCCAATTATTCTCCGAGGATGTATTTGCGTACGTCATAGCCCACAACCTCCGTTTCACTGATAAAGATTTCCTCTAAGGACAGGGGTAAAAGTTCATAATATACCGGCTGGGATGCCCTGGCCGCGGCTTCGGCCTTATCCTGGGATGAGCGCAGGGTGTAGGTGTGCATCCGGCCCCGGGCTTTGTGGGAAAGCACCGTCACGTGTTCCTCAAAAGCCTCGCGGGCTGTTTCAGACGTGAAAACAATCTGCAGCTTGCTCATCATCAGCTTCATGTCCGCCAGATCCCGGGAAAGGATGACGCCGCCCTTGTGCAGCAGGCCGATGTGATCGCAGAAGTCTTCCAGTTCCCGCAGGTTGTGGGATGTCACCACCGGCGTCAGTCCCCGGTCGGCCATGTATTTTGCCAGCAGACTCTTCATGGCCTGGCGCATGACGGGATCCAGACCGTCAAAGGTCTCGTCGCAGAACAGATATTTCGTGCCGGCGCAAAGGCCTAACAGCAGCGATACCTGACGGCGCATGCCCTTGGAAAAACGATATACCGGCGTGTTGGCGTCCAGGGAAAAATCGTGCAGAAAGGCGTCGTACTGGGCGCGATCGAAGTGATCGTAAATGCCGCTGTAAAAATCGCCCATGTCCGAAGGCGTGGCGTGGGGGAAGAAATAGGCGTCGTCGGAGACGAAAAAAAGGTTCTTCTTCGCCGTCTCGTTGTCATACACCTGGGCGCCGTCAAAGGTGATTTCACCGCTGTCGGCCCGCAGCACGCCGCACATCATGCGCATCAGCGTACTTTTTCCTGCGCCGTTGGTTCCCACTAAGCCAAAAACTTCGCCGTCCCGGGCGGTCAGGCTGACATTGTTTACGGCCACCAGATCGCCGAAGGATTTGCTCACTTCATTTACGCGTATCATGCGTCGGCCTCCTTTCCGTTCTCAGATGCTTCCTGCCAGAGTGCATCGGCGTCAAAGCCCAGATCCTGCGACTCTGAGCGAATGCTGCGCATGCGCCGCACCAGATCCAGCCTGTGGGCGTCGCGCAGGGCGTCGTTTCGCTTCACAAAATTTCCCCGGCCCTTGACAGAGTAGATGAATCCCTGCCGCTCCAGTTCGGAAAATGCCTTCTGAATGGTGTTGGGATTGGTGGAAAGCTCCATGGCCAGCGCACGCACGGAAGGCATCTGCTCATCCGTTTCCATAATGCCTGCCAGGATCAGATGCTTGTACTGTTCCACGATCTGCTCGTAGATCGGCCGACTGTCCTGATAATCCAGAAAAATCATGACGGCTCCTGTTCTTTGTTTGATCACTGTTCACCGGTGTATGCTAAGTGTACTAATGCATGTCATACAGTTAAAATAGCACGCAGTTATGAATCTGTCAACAGGAAATTATAACGAGGTGGTTTCAGGAATATAATGGGATGGTTTCAATGGTGTGCGTCCGGCCGGTATCAGCGACTTCTGGGCTTTTGGGGCTTTCAAAAAGGCCTGATGCCCGTGGGGGACTTGCTTATGCCCGCTTGCTTTTGTTTTGGTCGAAAATGGGCTTTTAGCGCAAAATCATGGACTTCTAGCCCATAGATTACCCCCCTATGCCCACTTGCCTTTGTATTTGTCGGAAATGGGCATTTAGCGCATAATCATGGACTTCTAGCCCATAAATTACCTCCCTATGCCCAGTCACCTTTGTTTTGATTGAAAATGGGCTTTTAACGCTAAATCGCGGGCATCTAGCCCGCGATTCTTCATCTTTTTTTAGTTGTGAGAAAGATAGGACGATGACCTGTCCCCTGCTTTATCCTGCTTTATCCTGCTTTATCCGAAATGCATCACCTTCAGCAGCAGCAATCCTGCCAGACTGTAGTAAGTGATAACGGCCACCAGGTCGTTGATCGTGGTGATAAACGGGCCACTGGCCACAGCCGGGTCCACGCCGACTTTCTGGAAGAACATGGGAATGCCCGTTCCCAGCAGTCCAGAGAACATCATGGCGGTGAACAGCGCAAGTCCGACGCACATGGAAACCGCAAAGGAATATCCCGCAGGGTTTCCCTTGACCATCATCCATACGCCCACCAGCAAAAACGACAGCAGGCCCATCAGAAGGCCGTTGCAGATGGCGATTCGCAGTTCCTTCCAGATCACGGCCAGTTTATCCTTCGTGGTGGTCTCTTCGTCACTTAAGTTCCGGATGGTCACAGCCAGCGCCTGGGTTCCGGCGTTACCGGACATATCCAGCACCAGGGACTGGAACGCCACAATCGCGGCGATCTGGGCGACGATGCCTTCAAAAACGCCCACAACCGCGGAAACAACAATGCCTAAAAACAGCAGCATCACCAGCCAAGGAAGACGTTTCTTGATACTGGCAAACACCGGCTCGTCCCGCTCTTCCTCTTCGGTCAGACCTGCGAATTTCGCGTAGTCATCACCCAGCTCTTCATCCACGGCTTCGATGATTTCCACAGAGGTCACGACACCTAAGATCTCGTTCTCTTCATTCAGGACCGGGATGGCATCTTCCTCGTAATCCACCAGGGTATTTAAGCAATCTGACAGATTTTCGTGGTCGTGCACGTAAGGATAACCGGTGGCGATCAGATCCTCTAACGGCGTATGTTCCCGGGCCATGATCAGATCACGCAGGTCGATGGCACCGTAGAAATGGTTCTTTTCATCCGTAACAAACAGGATGTCGATGTCATCCACGTCCGCCGCCTGCCGGATCAGTTCCTTCATGGCCCCCTTGACGTTTAAGTCCTTGGAGATCTGAATGAATTCCGTGCTCATGCGGGAACCGATCTCGTCGTCCTCGTACGACAGCAGCAGTTTGACGTCTTCCTGCTGTTCGGAATCGATGTGGGCCAAGAGCTGTTCCTGCTCTTCCGGCTTTAGATCGTCGATAACCTCGGCCGCGTCATCCGCGTCCATGGCCGAAATGACCTGCACCGTCCGGCGGGGGTCCATTTCTTCCAGGTAGGGGACGGAATCCTCTACATACGCCAGAATCTCCGACAGGAAATCATCGTCTTCGATGGCGTAGATCAGCTGACGCTCGCTGGGCGTCATCTGCTCCATGGCAACAGCGATGTCACGCTCGTGAAAATGGCTCAGTTTGTCGGAAAAGTCCTCCTGCGGTTCGTTGATTTCCGCCGCAACCAGGGCCAGAATTTCCTCTATATTGCGGTCTTCCCGCACATCCATGGTTGGCACAGGCATTTCCTCCCCTCCCGGTTCACACAAAGAAAAACACAGCCTGACCGCATTCAGCGGAATACAGGCTGCGTCATTCATCCAACAGGTTCCTTCATCATGTCCGTTTATTCCACAGCCGAAGCAATCACTCTTGCTGCCCGCTCATATGACAGCTTTGACGTATTCAGGCAAAGGTCATAATTGTCCTTTTTTCCCCATTCGCGTTCCGCATAAAATCTGTCATAATTGCGGCGCTGTTCGTCTTTCTTCTGGATGTACCGAAGCACATTTCCGGTGGCGCCCACTTCCTCGGCCCGCCGGATGCGGTCTTCGACTTCGGATGCGTAAACAAACACATGCAGACAGTCCCGGCCCGCATCTGCCAGCACCCGATCGGCACATCGGCCCATAAAGATGGCCGGGCCCTTCGCGTCGATCTTCTTGATCACTTCCGCAACAGCGCTGTAAGCCTGATAAGGCACGGACAGTTTGGAGCTGTCCTGAATGCTGCTGGCCGCCAGAGCGATGTTGTACAGCATGCTGCCCACGTTCTTCTCGTCTAAGTCCTGCAGCTGACTGATGTTGACGCCCTGCTGCTGACCGGCGAGCACCAGAAGTTCACCATCGTAAAACGGGATTCCCAGCTTCTCTGCCAGAATCTTTGCCACTTCTCTGCCGCCACTACCGTATTCTCTGTCAATGACAATCGATTTCATAACACACCTCCTGAAAAAGCAAGGGACTGTCCTTTTTTGTATTTTAACACAAGCGGCGGTAATTTACAGCTGGAAACCGCAGAACGCGGCGGCAACAAATAGCAGTGAATGTACTTCAGCGGGATTTTGCAGGCAGATTTCGGGATTTCATTACGCTTTTTCCCCCGAAAACTCCCATCTGGAACGACCGCATGAAAAGAAGAGCCCGAAAGGCAGCTATGCGCTTTTCGGGCTCGGGTCAGACGTTATCTTTTCTGAAATCATATGCGGTCTTTTTTCAGCGGTTTCTTCGCTTCTTCCGATTTAGAAGTCTACTTCCGTATCGTAGTAGCAGCACTTCAGCAGTTTTTCCATCTCCTCCTGAGAGGGCTGGCGCGGGTTGCTGCCGGTGCAGGCATCGCCGATGGCTTCCGTGGCGATCTGGGGCAGTCTCTCAAGGAAGACTTCTTCCGGCACGAAGCCCTGCTCGCAGGGATAGCTGTCAGCGCCGTAGAACTTGATGCCGTGGGGGATATTCAGCGCATCGTTTAAGCCGCGGACAAATGCGATCAGCGCTGCGATCTTCTCTTCCCGGGTCTCTCCGCCCAGCTTTAAGTAGTCGGCGATGAAGGCATAGCTCTCCGCCGCACGCTCATCCTTGGCGTTGAAGGCGATAACCTTCGGCAGGTACATGGCGTTGGCCGCACCGTGAATGATGTGAGCGCCGTAATCTTCAAAGATTGCACCGGTCTTGTGGGCCATGGAGTGAACGATACCCAGAAGGCCGCTGGAGAAAGCGATACCGGCTAAGCACTGGGCATTGTGCATGCGGTCGCGGGCATCCATGTTTTCGTTGTAGGAATCCACCAGATCAGCCTTGATCATGGTCATGGCGTGCAGAGCCATGGGATCCGTGAAATCGGAACCGGCGGTGGATACATAGGCTTCGATGGCATGGGTTAAAGCGTCCATACCGGTGTGAGCCACCAGCTTCTTGGGCATGGTCTCCGCCAGTTCGGGATCAACGATGGCGATATCCGGCGTGATCTGGAAATCGGCGATGGGGTACTTAATGCCCTTCTCGTAATCCGTGATAATGGAGAAAGCCGTCACTTCCGTAGCCGTGCCGGAGGTGGAGGAAACAGCAACAAAATGGGCCTTTTTGCGCAGTTCCGGAATGCCGAATACCTTGCACATATCTTCGAAGGTGATGTCCGGATACTCATACTTGATCCACATGGCCTTCGCAGCGTCGATGGGAGAACCGCCGCCGATGGCTACGATCCAGTCCGGCTCAAATTCAATCATCTTCTGAGCACCATTCATAACGGTGGTCACGGAAGGATCAGACTCGATGCCTTCAATCAGCATGACTTCCATGCCGGCTTCTTCCAGATAAGCCTTCGCCCGGTCTAAGAAACCGAAACGCTTCATGGAACCGCCGCCCACACAGATCACGGCTTTTTTGCCCTGTAACGTTTTCAGCGCCTCTAACGCGCCCTTGCCGTGATACAGATCACGGGGATTGGTAAATCTCTGCATTTGCTTTTCCTCCTTTAAAAATGATGTCCATGGATGCCTTTGATTTTGTCGTTATTTCAGAGTTGTTATATTTTTAACAATCTCCACGAAATATACTAACACTCTGACAATTTATTGTCAATAAGCGTTTCGACTTTTTCAGGGCTTTTCACATCATTATCGATCAGATGGCGGCATATCAGCTGTCGACGGCACTGGTTCACGCTTGAAAAGCCTAATCTTTAATCCTGCACTTCCACCAGTTCAATGGTGAAATTCAGTTCTTTTCCGGCCATTTCGTGGTTTGTATCAAAGGTAATGGTCTTCTCGTCTTTCGCCGCCACCAATGCCGGGATATGCTGTCCGTACATGTTCTGCAGATACACCTGATCGCCGGCGTTTAAGTTCTCTGCGCCGGGCATCTGGGCGATTTCTGCCGTAAACACGGCGTTGGGATCCTTCGGGCCATAAGCCTCTTCTGGCATCAGATGCACGTCAACGATCTGTCCCACTTCCATGTTTGCCACGGCGGCGTCAAATCCGCGGATCATCATTCCCGCACCGCAGATGAATTCCAGGGGCTCGCCGCGATCGTAGGACGAATCAAACTGGGTACCGTCGTTGAACGTGCCCCGGTAATGGGTGCGGCATTTTTTGCCCACGTTTTTGCCGGTGATGGGAGGCTGTGCGTTTTCGGCATCTGCGCCGCATCCGCCTTCGCCGTGATGGCCGCATCCGCCGCCTTCATGGTGTCCGCAGCTGCCGTCCTCGTGATCACTGCAGGAGTGGCTCTCGCCGTGGTGATTGCAGTTGGCGCCGGTATTCACTAAATCCCCGCGCAGATAGGCTTCCACCGCTTCGTCTGCACTGCCGGAGGCGCCGGCGCAGAGCTCAATTCCCTGATCCGCCAGGGCCGCCTGGGCACCGCCGCCAATGCCACCGCAGATCAGCACGTTGATGGACTGGCCGGCTAAAAGTGTGGCCAGCGCACCGTGACCGCTGCCATTGGATCCGATGATCTCCGAAGAAACTACCTTGCCATCTTCCACATCGTACACCTTAAACTGTTCCGTGTGGCCGAAATGCTGGAAGACTTCGCCGTTTTCGTAGGTTAATGCGATTTTCATAAATATCTCCTTGCAACAACAGGCCGGGATTGCTCCCGGCCTGTCTGATCCTTTTTTGGAACATATCCTTTTGAAGGAAACTTATTTCGCCTGAGAAATGGCAGCCTGAGCCGCAGCCAGACGTGCGATCGGCACACGGAACGGCGAGCAGGATACATAGTTCAGGCCGATCTTGTTGCAGAACTCAACAGAGGACGGATCGCCGCCGTGCTCACCGCAGATACCGATGTGCAGGTTCGGGTTCACCGGCTTGCCGAGGTCGATGGCCATCTTCATCAGCTTGCCAACGCCGACCTGGTCGAGCTTTGCGAAGGGATCGTTTTCGAAGATCTTGGCATCATAGTAGGCGTTCAGGAACTTGCCTGCATCGTCACGGGAGAAGCCATAGGTCATCTGGGTCAGATCGTTGGTGCCGAAGCAGAAGAAGTCAGCTTCCGCAGCGATCTCGTCGGCAGTCAGAGCCGCACGCGGGATCTCGATCATGGTACCCACTTCATACTTCAGGTCGATGCCGGAGGCGGCAACTTCCTTGTCGGCGGTGTCAACAACGAACTTCTTGACATACTTCAGTTCCTTGATGTCGCCTACCAGCGGGATCATGATTTCCGGAACGATCTTCCAATCCGGATGAGCCTTCTGCACCTTGATGGCGGCGCGGATGACAGCGGTGGTCTGCATCACGGCGATTTCCGGATAGGTAACAGCCAGACGGCAGCCACGGTGACCCATCATCGGGTTGAATTCCTTCAGACCGTCGATGATGACCTTGATCTCTTCCACAGTCTTGCCCTGGGCATCAGCAAGCTTCTTGATGTCGGCTTCCTCGGTGGGAACGAACTCATGAAGCGGCGGATCCAGGAAACGGATGGTAACCGGGTTGCCTTCCAGAGCCTCGAACAGGCCTTCGAAGTCTTCCTGCTGATAGGGCAGGATCTTCTCCATGGCCTTTTCACGCTCTTCAACGGTCTCGGAGCAGATCATCTCACGGAACGCGTCGATACGGCCTTCGCCGAAGAACATATGCTCGGTACGGCACAGACCGATACCTTCAGCACCAAGTTCCACAGCCTTCTTTGCATCGGCCGGGGTATCCGCATTGGTGCGGACCTTCATGGTGCGGTACTCGTCCGCCCATGCCATGATGCGGCCGAATTCGCCGGCGATGGTGGCGTCAACGGTGGGGATGATGCCATCGTAGATGTTACCGGTGGTACCATCGATGGAGATGAAGTCGCCTTCGTGGAATTCCTTGCCGCCGAGGGTGAACTTCTTGTTTTCTTCGTCCATGGCGATGTCGCCGCAGCCGGATACGCAGCAGGTGCCCATGCCACGGGCAACAACAGCCGCGTGCGAGGTCATGCCGCCGCGGACGGTGAGAACGCCCTGCGCGGCCTTCATGCCCTCGATGTCCTCGGGGCTGGTCTCGAGGCGGACCAGGACGACCTTCTCCTTGCGGGCGGCCCACTCCTTCGCGTCCTCCGCGGAGAAGACGATGCGTCCGCAGGCGGCGCCGGGAGAGGCGCCCAGGCCCTTGCCGATCGGCGTCGCGGCTTTGAGCGCGGCGGCGTCGAACTGGGGATGGAGCAGCGTGTCGAGGTTGCGCGGGTCGATCATGAGAACGGCCTCTTCCTCGGAGATCATACCCTCGTCCACGAGGTCGCAGGCGATCTTCAGCGCGGCCTGCGCGGTGCGCTTGCCGCTGCGGCACTGGAGCATATAGAGCTTGCCGTTCTCCACGGTGAACTCCATATCCTGCATGTCGCGATAGTGATCCTCGAGCAGGGCGCAGACCTTGACGAAGTCCTCATACGCCTGGGGGAACTTCTCCTCCATCTGGGAGATGGGCATCGGGGTGCGGACGCCGGCCACGACGTCTTCGCCCTGGGCGTTGGTCAGGAACTCGCCCATCAGCTTCTTCTCGCCGGTGGCGGGGTCGCGGGTGAAGGCGACGCCGGTGCCGGAATTGTCGTTCAGGTTGCCGAAGACCATCGGCATGACGTTGACGGCGGTGCCCCAGGAGTAGGGGATGTCGTTGTCACGGCGATAGACGTTGGCGCGGGGGTTGTCCCAAAGTCG
>JAZPYY010000012.1:0-52853 GCA_045544375.1 Shuttleworthella sp. | reverse complement strand
ATGAGACAGGGGACAGGTCACCGTCCCATTTTCACGAAAAACCTGTCTGTGAAAAAGGAATGAAAATGGGACGGTGACCTGTCCCCTGTCTCATCCTCTTACATATTTCCGAAAGTCGGACGGGGTCATCCCCGTCCGTTTTTTGATCTGGGCAATAAAATTGGACATGTTCCCAAATCCGGATTGGAGAGCGATCTTTTCCACGGAAAAATCCGACTGGGCCAGCAGCAGAAGCGCGTGATTGGCCCGCAGCGTAATCAGGTATTCTCCCGGGGAAACGCCGGTGTACTTCCGAAATTCCCGGGACATGTGAAATTTGCTCACATGAAACATTTCAGACAGACTGTCCAGAGACAGGTCATTCATATAATTGGAGTCCATGTAACGGATCATATATTTATAGGTCAGCGGAATGCGGGAAACACCGTCTTTTTCAGCGCTTCGCAGGATGCTGAAAAAAAGATGGGACAGATCGTCCTCCACATACTGACTGCGCAGATCCGAAAAAAACGTGTAGGAGTCCAGCAGTTCTTCCATCAGATGATTATAGACGGAAACACCCATCTGAAAGGTGACCAGACCGTTTGTGGCGGCACAGAGACAAAGGTCGGCTGCCCGCGTTCCCCAGAAGTGCAGATCCGCGTGTTCCCAGTGATCGCCGGTGGTTCGGTAGTCATGGGGCTTGCGGCAGTCGATGATAAAACCGGTCTCAGGAGTCAGGGAATAGGTGCGTCCGTCATATACCAGTTCGCCTTCGCCGGAATAGGTGTAGGAGATCATCACAGAGTCATAATAATCCCGGTGAGTGTAATAGGCCGGGGTGCAGTTCATGACGATAAACATCTGCAGAGCCAGACCGGGATCTAAGGGCAGAACAGCCGGATCCGGGTGTGCCGGCGGAAGCAAATAATCAAAACTGCCCGTAATGCGGTAACGCTCACCGCGCAGGCCTGCAAAAGGACGTTCAAAGGCTTCCGAGGGCGGCATCACGATGGCCGGGTTTGACACGCTTTGCGCCAGATTTGGTACGACGTCGGCCTCCGTACGTGACGTGATAGGACGAAGGACTTCGCAGTGCACCATGGGATATTTATCAAACATAACTCCCTCCAAACAGCAAGATATCATAAAAGCAGGGCAAGAATCCGGATGGATAAGCCGATCCTATCAAATTAAAATAAACATGTCAAACGAAAGACGGTTCCCTTGCAGGGTGCTTCATCACAGCAGGATATCAGAACCGGAGAACGTTACGGCAATGGGGATTTTATTTTCAGAGGAGGAGAGAAGAAATGCTGAATGGAAAGATGAAAAAACTTGCGGCAGCACTGCTGGCAGCAGCCTTAGTTACCGGCACTCTGCTGACCGGATGCGGAAACAGCGGCGAAGCCCAAAGCGACGCCGGTGCAAAGACGGAAGAGACGTCGCAGCCTGCCGAAGCTTCCCAGGAGGATGAAAGCACGGAAGCTGCCGACACAGAGCCGGAAGCACCCACGGCAGAGACCACCTTTACCATGGCGTTAAACGGAAACGTGGATGCACAGTATTATGACGATTATAACGACAACCCCAGCGTGCGCCAGTGGCTGGATATGAGCTGGGATGCGGACGGCGACGGCAGGGGAAAGAGAATCGCCTTTGATTTCTGGCAGCCGCCCACAGACAACGCCACGGATTTCTTTACCACGATGCTGGCAACGGCGGAATATCCGGATGTTCTTTCCATGATCCAGGCCGGTCAGTCTCCCCTGTCGCTGTATGAAGACGGCGTCATCCTGGATCTGACGGACTATATCGCAGAGTACATGCCCAACCTGTCCGCCTGGCTGGAAGCCCACCCCACCTACGTTAAGCAGCTGACCACGGAAATCGACGGTGAACAGCGGTATCTGTATCTGCCCACGGTCAGCAACACGGTGGAAAACGCCTGGGGCAGCTACAATTACCGCCGGGACTGGATTGTAAAATACGGCAAGAATCCGGAAACCGGCGCGGCGTTCACCGGCGGATACGATGACGAGGGCGAGTGGAGCGACGATGTGGTGTTCCCCAGCGGAAATACCGACCCCTACTACATCAGCGACTGGGAATGGATGCTGGATATTTTCCAGACGGCCATTGAGACCGAAGGCATTGAGGATGGATATGCCCTGCAGCTTCCGCCCCGGGGTTATGTGGATACCGGCGATATGAGCAGCGGCTTCGGCGTGTGCTTTGGTTACGGCGGATACTACTTTGACGAAGACGGTCAGGTGCAGTTTGGCATGGCCAACGACAGCGCCCGTGCCTATCTTCAGTGCGTAAACACCTGGTATGAAAACGGATGGATCAATCCCACCTTTGACGAATTTTCCATGGACACCATGTGGTTTCTGCTGGATCCGGAAAAGGTATACTCCGGCAAAATCGGTCTCTGGTACGGCATGATCGCCCAGTGGGGTAAGAATCTGGATACCGGTACCAGCCCCTATACGGAAGGCATCTGTGTCATGGCAGCACCTCAGCCCATCAACGATATTTACGGCGACGAAAACTGCCGGAATATAGAGCCCCGGATGTTCTATGAGAATCAGCTGGCTTTCATTGGCGCAACGGTGACCAATAAGGCAGAAGATAAGGATCTGCCCACCCTGTTTACAGCGCTGGATTATCTGTACAGCAAAGAAGGCGGCATGCTGCGCTACCTGGGTTTAAGCAATGACAAAGTGGCGGAACTGGAAGGCACCGGCCTGGCGGATCTGTACACCGACAACGGTCTCTCCGGCGGCTATGCCATCGAGGAACGCGACGGCGAGGAATGGTATCTTCGCGAGGAAATCCAGAATATCGACGACAGCTTAAAAGTTGCTTTAAACATGGTTCGCGTGCCTGTGGGCATGTCCTGGCTGGAAAACGTGGACTACGGTTACAAAGGAAACTTTGCACATAACATGGAACTGGCCAACATGTATGAAGCGTCTGCTTATACAGGTCTGCTGGGAGAAAAGCTGTCAACGGATCAGGCACAGGAGCAGAGCATGGTCATGACCAACACCGGTACCTACACCGCCCAGGTGCTGCCCCAGTTTGTCAAAGGCGAACTGGATATCGACGATGATGCCCAGTGGCAGGAATATGTGGACACCGTGAAAAGCTACGGCGTGGACACCATCGTCGGCTACTTAAATGAGGCGGCCGGCAACGAATAAAGCAGTCTGATTAATCACGGAGGCTGCCGGCAACGAATAGTGGCACCTCACCGGAGGCAGGCAGATTTCACATAGCCTGAAAAAGATCGAAACGGAGGATGAACATGCTTCAGATCAAAGACGTAAAAACAGAATACCGTTCCAATCCCATTGGGCTGGACGCTGCCTGCCCCCGTTTTTCCTGGAAATTAGAAAGCGATGATAAAAACGTGGTGCAGTCCTCCTGGCGGATCATAGCCCGTCAGGACACCGAAAATGGCCCCCTCCTCTGGGACAGCGGCGTTCAGAGTGACGCCGCATCCCAGCGGATCAGATGGGAGGGTTCGGCGCTGACAAGCGCGCAGCGGGTGGCGTTTCGGGTAACGGTTACAGCCTGCGGCGACGCGGGCACCGAAAGGGCTGAAAGCGACGTGCAGTATTTTGAGATGGGCCTGCTTTCGCCGGAGGACTGGAAAGGCGAATGGATTGAGCCGGTTCGGCAGGACGACTATCAGGCTTTTCAGCCGGCTCCGTACCTGCGAAAGACCTTTGCGGTAAAAAGCGGACTGGTAAAGGCCCGGATCTATCAGACGGCCCACGGTCTGTATGCGTTCTGGCTGAACGGCCTGCGGGGAACCGAGGACCTGTTTAAACCCGGATACACCAGCTACCATAAGCGCCTGCAGTACCAGGTATACGACATTACAGGTTTGCTGAAGGAAGGTGAAAACGTCTGGTCTGTGGCCTTAGGGGACGGCTGGTGGCGTGGAACACTGGGTGGCAGCAGCCGCAACAACTTCGGGTACCGGCTGCAGTTTTTAGGCCAGATCCATCTGACCTACGCCGACGGAACCCAGCAGATCATCCCCTCCGACGAAGCCTTTCGGTACAGCTATGGCGGTATCCAAAAGTGCGACATCCGGGACGGCGAGATTTTTGACGCAGGCTTAGAACCGGAGGACTGGAAACAGCCCGGGTTTGATGACGCAGGCTGGGAGCCGGTGCAGAAGGCCGGCGGCCTTTCCTGCCGGAAAGATCATCTGATCGCCTCCCGCAGCGTGCCGGTGCGCACGATGGAGACTTTTGAGCCCCGGGAATTTAACGATGCCGCCGGAAACCGGATTCTGGATTTCGGGCAGAACCTGGCCGGCTTTGTGAAGATGCGGCTGCGGGGATTACAGCCGGGACAGGAAATCATCCTGACCCATGGCGAGGATTTAAAAGACGGCGTCTTCAGCCTGGGAAATCTGCTGGGCGAGGAGATGTTTGCCCAGGATCATTTTCAGGAAGTGCGCTTCATCGCAAAGGGGGTGGAAGCGGAAGAAACCTTCTGTCCCACCTTCTCCGTATTTGGCTTTCGTTACGTGAAACTGGAGGGCTATGAGAGCGAAATCCGGCCGGGTGATTTTACGGCATACGCCGTTTATTCGGCCCTGGAGGAAACCGGCGACTTTACCTGTTCCAATCTGCTGATCAATCAGCTGGTGAAAAACAGCCGCTGGAGCCAGAAGAGCAACTATCTGGATGTGCCCACCGACTGTCCCACCCGGGAACGCAGCCCCTGGACCGGCGACTCCCAGGTATACTGCCGGACGGCAGCGGATTTCATGAACGTCTATCCTTTCTTTGAAAAGTGGATGCAGGATTTCACCTGCGATCAGGCAGAAAGCGGAAAACTGAAAAGCATCCTCCCCAAAGGAGGACAGAACCCGGAGGAGAACGAACGGGTAAAACAGGAATTCCTGGCCCGGATTCAGGGGCAGACGGAACTGTCCGTCACCGATCAGATGGTGCTGATGATGTACCAGAGCGGGTCTGAAGACAATGACGTTGCGGACGGCTCCTCCGGATGGTCAGACGCCGCCGTGATCAACCCCTGGACCATGTATCTGTGCTATGGTGATCCCCGGATTTTAGAGAACCAGTACGTCTGTATGAAAAAGCACGTGGACTACATGTTCTCGAAGGCAAAGAATCCCAATCCCGCCCGCAAGAACGAGCCGGAGTATCGTCACAGGACGGATGGAGAGCTGGATGCGGATTACATCTGGGACACGGAATTTCACTGGGGCGAGTGGCTGGAAGCGGATGTGGGGACCGCCGGCGAGATGGAGCGGATGATCCAGAAGTTTACAAATCCGGATCCGGAAGTGCCCACCGGATATCTGTATTACAGCACGAAACTGTTTTCGGAAATGGCCCGGATTCTGGGAAATCAGGAAGATGCAGTCCTCTACGGCGCAAAGGCTGAAAAAGTAAAATGCATGTTCAACCGCTATCTGATCCGGGAAAACGGACAGATCAAGCCCGGCCGCCAGGCACCGGCGGTGCGCGCCCTGGCCTTTGACCTCTGCGATGAGACCCATAAAGCAGCGGTGCAGGCGGATCTGGCGAAAACCGTGGAAGACTGCGGAATGCATCTGAACACCGGTTTTCTGGCGACCCCTTATCTGCTGGATGTCCTTTGCGACGCCGGCCGAAAGGATTTGGCCTTTGCTCTGCTGGAGCAGGAAGATGCACCCTCCTGGCTGTACAACGTCAAAAAGGGAGCCACCACCATCCTGGAAGAGTGGTGCGGCATGGACACCCACACCGGTTCCTTTAACCATTACAGTTACGGTGCGGTGTGCAATTTCCTCTTTGAGCGGGTGGCAGGCATCCGCCCGGTGATGGAAGATCCGGGATATCACACCTTTGAGATTGCGCCCCTGGCCGGTGGAACCATCACCCGTGCGTCGGCGGAATTCGAAAGCCTTTATGGTACCATCCGATCAGCCTGGGAAATGGCCGATGGCCAGATGAAACTTACCGTGGAAGTGCCGGCAAATACAACTGCGGTTGTCCGCATTCCGGCGGCCCAAAAGGATCTGGAAGCGGTGCGGAAGACGGCGGGAAATGCGGTTATCGAAGACGGATATATCCTGTGCCGTATCGGCAGTGGTGTCTGGTTATTTTAAGGTGAACGTATCAGGAAACGGCGGCTGTTTTCCACATATCTATAAATCAGTTACAAATATAAAGGAGAGCGTAATGAAATCCGAAATCAGAGAAATGAATGGCCGAAAAATGTGGTTTGTGGACGGAGCCCCGTTCTATGCGGTAGCCGGAGAAGTACACAATTCCGATCCCTCCTCCCCGGAATACATGGAGCACATCTGGCAGATCGCAGACGATCTGGGCATGAACACCCTGCTCCTTCCGGTCAGCTGGGAACTGACGGAGCCGGTGGAGGGAACCTTTGACTTTACCCTGCCGGATGCGCTGATCGATCAGGCCAGAAGATATGGAAAACGTATTGTTTTCCTGTGGTTTGGATCCTGGAAAAACGCCCAGATGATGTACGCGCCGGAATGGGTCAAACGGGATATTCACCGGTTCGCCCGGGCCGAGGTGGTCAAAGGCGAAGCAAAGAGCATGTGCGATATGGGCTTCATCCAGATGCCCAGCTACTCCATTTCCTATCTGTCCGAAGAGACAAAACGGGCAGATGCCAGGGCTTTTGCTGCGCTGATGGAGCACATCCGCGCCTATGATGAAGAGATCGGCACGGTCATCGGTGTGCAGGTGGAAAACGAAACCGGCCTGTCCGGAAGCGCCAGAGAGCGTTCCGACGCGGCGGATGCGGCCTTTGACGCGGCTGTCCCGGCGGACTTTGCATCCTGGATGCGATCCCACACCGAAACCATGGCAGAGGATATTCGCACAGCCGTGGAAGCGGGAGAGGAAAGCGGCTCCTGGATCGAAGTGTTTGGGGATGCGGCGGAGGAAATCTTCAGCGCCTACTACGTATCCGGCTATGTAAATGCCGTTGCCCAGGCCGGACGTGAAAAATACGATCTGCCCATGTTTGCCAACTGCTGGCTTAATCACAAGGGCGATGTGGCCGGCCAGTATCCCAGCGGCGGACCCACGGCCCGCATGCACGAGGTGTGGAATTTCCGGGCAACCGCGATTGACGTGTTCTGTCCGGATATCTACGTGCCGGAGTTCCTGGAGGTGTGCGACACCTATTCCGCTCATCAGCCCCTGTTCATTCCGGAGGCTGCCACCCATTCCTACGCCGCACCCCGCTTAGCATACTGCATCGGACACTATCACGCGCTGTGCTACTCGCCCTTTGGCTTTGACGATATCGGCCATCCCTTTACGATGGTGCAGGGCTTCCTGTTCGGTATGGACGTGACGGATCCGGCCCTCCAGACACCCCAGGATGCAGGAATCTATGGCTGGTTTGGCAAAACCCTCTGCTCCATGATGCCCGTACTTGCGGACAAATACGGCACCAGTGCCCTGCAGGCCGTCTGTGCCGAAGAAAAGCAGGAATACAGCCTGATGAATTTCGGCAAGCTGCAGGTGGCTGCCGTGTTTCAGAATGAATACCTGCCGATGCAGGGCAACGGCGTGGTGCTCTGCGTGCAGATCAGTCCGGAAGAGTATTACCTCCTGGGTTATCAGGCAGCGGTATCTCTGATGGCAGGCGACGCAAAGAACATGGACTTCCTGGAATTCGAAGAAGGGGAATTTGTTGACGGCACATGGAAACGCGGCCGCCGCTTAAACGGCGACGAAACCGCGGCACTGACCATTGGAGAGCCGAAACTCTTCCGGATCAAGATTCAGACCTACAACAACTATACAGATTAAGTGAGGCAGGACGCTGTTTCATTTTTCAGGGCCGGGCGGTGAATGTGAAAGTTCGCCGCCCTCGTTGCATTATGCTACAGCGGCCGAAAAGCAGGGCCGCTGTCACTAGCGGTCGTCCGGTGTGCATAAATGCCCACCGTCCTCGTCGCTTTATGGTATAATACCTCCAGCGTGATAATCGTTTCGGGCTTTGACGGGTGAATGAAACTTGCACAGGGACAGGCCCGGAACATGAACACAAGAGAGGAAGAATGGTAACAAAATGAAGAAGAATCTGGGTGTTGTTCCTGCAGTTTATCCCATGCCGGTGCTGATGGTTGCCGCGTATGATGAAAACGGAAAGGTGAACGTGATGAATGCCGCCTGGGGCATGATCTGCAAGCCGGATCGGATTGCGCTGTTCATCGACGAAGATCATAAAACGACGCAGAACCTGCTGAAGACCAAAGCCTTTACCGTCAGCATTGCGGATAAGGATCACATGGACGTGGCTGACTTTTTTGGTATCGCATCCGGAAACCGCATGGAAGACAAGTTCGAGAGAACGGGCTATACAGCTGCAAAGAGTGAGTTCGTCAACGCTCCGGTGATCGATGAATTCCCGGTGGTCATGGAATGCGAACTGGCGGACGTGGTGGAAAACGACAGCTTCTACTGCATCGTCGGCAAAATCGCCAACGTGGCGGCGGAAGAGGACGTCCTTTCCGAGAACGGAAAGGTGGATCCTGCAAAGCTTCAGGCACTGATCTTTGACCAGTTCCAGAACGGCTATTATGTGACCGGTGAGAAGGTTGGCCAGGCGTGGAACGCCGGTGCAGGCCTGATGAAAAAATAAGACGCCGGAACGGTGTGCACGGATTGACAGTATCCCGGTGTGAACTCCGTTTGTACGGTATCAGCAGATTAGCAAAGGATAGTCATATGCAGTTTGAACTGGCCGCCCCCTGCCATTTCGGTCTGGAGGCTGTATTAAAACAGGAAATCTACGATCTCGGCTATGAGATCAGCCGGGTGGAGGACGGCCGGGTCTGTTTTTACGGAGACGAGGAAGCCGTGGTGCTTTCCAATCTTCATCTGCGCACGGCGGAACGGGTGCTTCTGGTGGTGGGCCGCTTTACGGCCACCACATTTGAAGATCTGTTTCAGGGAATCAAAAAGCTGCCCTGGGAAAGCTACATTCCCGTGGACGGCCGCTTCTGGGTTACCAAAGCCACGTCAGTGAAAAGCAAGCTGTTCTCCCTGCCGGACATCCAGTCCGTCGCCAAAAAGGCCATGGTGGAGCGGATGCGTGAAACCTATGATCTGGCTCAGTTTCCGGAAAACGGCGCGGATTATCCGGTGCGCATTTTCCTGATGAAGGATGAAGCGACGGTGACCTTGGATACCACGGGAACGCCGTTGCATAAACGCGGCTACCGCACCCTGACGGCGAAAGCACCCATTTCTGAAACCCTGGCGGCGGCGCTGATCAAACTGACGCCCTGGCACGCAGACCGGGTGCTGATGGATCCCTTCTGCGGCAGCGGAACGTTCCTGATTGAAGCGGCCCTGATGGCGGCGAACATTGCGCCTGGGCTGTCCCGGCACTTTACGGCAGAAGCCTGGGAAAACCTGATTCCGTCGGAAGAGTGGAAGGATGCCAGAAAAGACGCAAGAGCGCAGATAGATCCGTCGGTAGAAGTAAACCTTCAGGGCTATGATATCGATCCCGAGATGGTGCGGATCGCCCGGGAAAACGCCCGCAGGGCCGGCGTGGAAGAGATGATTCATTTCCAGCAGCGGGACGTGGCGGATACGGCACATCCGAAAAAATACGGGTTCATCATCACCAATCCGCCCTACGGCGAGCGCCTGTCGGATCAGGCAGAACTGCCCACACTGTATCAGACCATCGGCGAGGCCTATCGTCGGCTGGACAGCTGGTCCATGTACCTGATTACGTCCTATGAAGACGCGGAGCGGTACATCGGACGAAAGGCGGATAAAAACCGCAAGATTTACAACGGTATGATCCGCACGAAATTCTATTCCTTTATGGGACCCAAACCGCCAAAGAGATAGGCTGTTTTTTGGGGTTTGCACGAAAAAGCAAGTTCAACTTGGCGTGATTTGCACGAAAAAGCAAGTTCAGATGGCCGTGATCTGCACGAAAAAGCAAATAAAAAACCGGAAGCGCTGTGCTTCCGGTTTTTTCATGAGCCATTGGGGATTCGAACCCCAGACAACCTGATTAAAAGTCAGGTGCTCTACCAACTGAGCTAATGGCCCGTATGTATGATGGCATTGCAGATTCTGCATATTCAAGCGTTCCTGCACCCATCGCCTGGGCTAGCAGGATTCGAACCTGCGAATGATGGAATCAAAATCCATTGCCTTACCGCTTGGCGATAGCCCATCACATCTTTTCAAAAGAAAACCCCGATGCCTGCTGACACCGAGGCAGGGTGGATACAGGGATTCGAACCCTGGGCCTCCAGAGCCACAATCTGGCGCGCTAACCAACTGCGCTATACCCACCATGGTGATTTACGAAGCTACTGTAGAAGAGAAGAGCCTCGCCCGCGCCCCAAGGGATTCGAACCCCCGACCCACGGCTTAGAAGGCCGTTGCTCTATCCAGCTGAGCTACGAACACATTTGCGTCCGGATCCAAACCGGAACGGTCTCTTTTTGAAAGGAAACCCTGATAAAAAGAGATCAGCGGGTGATGGGAATCGAACCCACGTGTCCAGCTTGGAAGGCTGGTGTTCTACCATTGAACTACACCCGCATATGATGACCTGAAAAACAGGACGTACGTCGGGGTGACAGGATTCGAACCTGCGACCCCCTGGTCCCAAACCAGGTGCTCTAGCCAAGCTGAGCCACACCCCGAAACCGAAGAACGCATCTTTTAACCGCTGCGCTTCTTGTTATGCCACCTGCCGTGACGCAACAGAGATTATATAATAGAATGAATTCCACTGTCAAGCATTTCTTTCAAAGTCCGGGAGGAATCTTTTCGCGGCCTTATGAAAAAGGATATGAACGGGCCGAAGGCTCGCGATGCTTCTTGACCGTTAAGCCAGGAAGATGAACTATTCAATTAAAACGTGAACGGCGGTAAAACCCACGTGAGCGGTATTGCGATTTCATACAACTGATTTATGCTATATGTAAAGGAACATACCAGCCGCATCATAGCACAACCCAAATAGGCCGGCAATATCGGTCTTCAGATGGAAAGGAAGAATCGGATGCTCTGGATCATCATCGCCATTATCGCAGCAGCGCTTTTCTTGTATATCGGTTTTCGGATTTATACGGACCACAGACGCAAGGAGCAGGAACAGGCCATGGCCCTGCAGCGGGAGCACGACGCTGCCCGGTATCACAATGCACTGGTCCGTCAGCTGGAGCAGCGCAGTATCCTGGTTCACGATATCCAAAAGCATCTTAAGACGCTGCTGGCACTGAACGAAGAGGGAAAGCACAGCGAAGCTGCGGAATACCTAAAACAGCTGCTTTCCGCCGAAGGCTTCGCCCGTTCCGTCCGGGTGTGCGATCACGAGCTGCTAAACGGCATCCTGGCCCGGTACCGGGATGAATGCCGGCAGCAGCAGATCGATCTGGAAATGGACATCCGAAGCGGTACTATTTCCTTCCTGGAGGATCCGGATGTGACAGCTCTGTTTTCCAATCTGCTGGACAATGCCGTCTCGGCGGCGAAGAAAACGGCAGATCCTCAGATCCGCCTCTTTGTGGATAAGGAAGAGACGGAGACGGTCATCCGGATGGAGAATTCCTGCACGGAGGACGACGCCCGATATCTGGAAGAGCGGACGTCTCCGAAAAAGGACGGCATCCACGGCTATGGGTTAAAAAGCATTGAAGACATCGCCAAAAAGTATCACGGAGACATGCTGGTGTTTGTCGGTAAGGACAGAAAAAACTGCCACACGGTGGTGACGCTGATGCCCATGGATCCGCTGGTGCCACAGATCAAATAAAAGGGTTAAAGGCGAAGGGAGGAAAAGGATGCTTACACTTGAACAGACCAGACAGGCTGCCAGATTGTTTTATGACGCAGATGCCATTCAAAAGGAGGTTGAGAAGAATATTCCCGATCAGCTGCCGACGGCAAAAACCCTGGTGAAAGCGTTTCTGGACGCGGAACACCGCTATCGCAGCCTGCAGATGTATGATCAGAACGCGGCGCTGTACCAGGAGCGGAAAGAGAAGCCCAAACGGGCCACCTATATGGGCGGAATGGCGTCCATGGGCGGGGCAAACGGACGGATGCCGGCAGGTATTGTGGCCCCCGCGTTTTACCGCCTGGATTCTGCTTCCGACGAGGACGACTGGAAGACCGAAAAACGGGATACCCAGGAGGGCTGGGATCGGGTTGGCGAAAAGAAACTGATGGAAGCGCAGACCAGGCTTTTGGATGCCATGGAAGAGCTGAAAAAATTCCTGGAGGGATATGCGGTGCTGGATTCGTTCGTGAAAAGCTATCCGGTGCGGTTTTCCCGGCACAAATACGAAGAGGCGGTACGCCTGACCCGGGAGTTCAAACCCGCGGACAACGAATACCGCACGGGCATGGAATATTTTGCCCGCTTAGACAGCCGCAGGGACGCAAAGGCCCAGTTTTCCCTCTGCAATCGGGCGCTGCACTGGTATCAGACCAAAATGGCGCTGAAGGAGGTTCCGGTGGCGATGCTGATTACCATGGGGGTGTTTATCCTGGTGAATATCCCCTTTACAGGGTACCAGTGGACGGGGGCCAGCGTTATCGACATTATACTGGCGATTTTGCTGTCCGCAGTGGCCGGGGCGGTCCTTTCCATCCCCATTCAGCTGGTGATTCAGGTGGTGCTTCTCATTCAGACGGCCGGACGGTATAAAAAGATGCAGACGGAGCATCCCTATACCGCGGAGGAGCGGCTCTGGGAGCTGGACTGACGGAAAGATGGGAGCAGAAAGGCAGCGATTGGCGGACATCCTCCGTTTCACATCGCTGCGTAAAGATGGATGGATTTAACTTTAAGAACGGGCGCTGGCTTTGTAATAGAGCAGCGCCTTTTTTGCGTCTGCCGTGCGCCGGCGGGAACACTCCGCCCGGCAGTTTTCCTGACGCATAAATACGGTGCCATCCGAAATGGCATAGACGTGGCGCAGATTGACGATGTGACTGCGGCTGGTGCGGAAAAAGGCCTCCGCCGGCAGCCGTTCCTCCCACTGTTCCACACTGGTTTTGCAGAACAGTTCCTGCCCGTTTTCCAGGTGCAGAAAGGTGCCGCGGCCGGCGCTTTCGATCATGACCAGTTCCTGCAGCCGGATGCGGAAAATTCCTTCTGCCGTCTCCACTGCCAGATCCTGATGCTGGGACGCAAATAAGTTCATGGCGTCGTCCAGGTTCCGGAAAAGCCGCTTGGGATCCACGGGCTTGGAGAGATAGCGAAAGGCGTGAAAGCGCAGTGCATCGTCCAGATAGTCCGGGTAGGAGGTGACCACAAAAATAATGCAGGAAGGATTTCGTTCCTTTATGAGGGGTCCGGCATCCACACCGCTGGTGCCGGGCATTTCCATGTCCAGAAACAGCAGATCCCAGGAACCGGGATCTGCCAGAAGGGCGTCAGAGGATTCAAAAACCTGAATTTCCGGAAGGGGAAAGCTGCGGTCGCTGAAATAGGTTTTTAAAAGACCGAAAAGGTCCCGGCAGAGGATGGGATCGTCATCACAGATCGAAATACGCATATCAAATCACTTTCAACAATACAAAAGATTGAGAATAACGATGGCTTCGGGTTTCTGATACAGGCGGTTTGAAGCAAGAAGACTCGGGATCAGTGGTTTTGACAGTTATGTTGCTTTTTTTACCGCCTCCCTGCGGTATTGAAGCGGAGGTTTTCCGTATTTGCTGCGAAAACAGCGGGTGAAGTGGCTCTGATTGCTGAATCCAAGAGAATCGCTGATATCCGCCAGCTTCATGGTGGTATGCGTCAGCAGATGTTCACTTTCGCGGAGCCTGCATTCCATAATGAACTCACTGGCGTGAAAACCGGTTTCTTTCAGAAACAGGGCGGAAAAATACGGAACACTGTATCCGCTGAAGGCAGCGGCATCAGCAACGGTGACGCTGGAGCTGATATTGCGCCGGATATACTCGATGCATTCATAGATCGTGGGATGACGAATGCTGTTCGGGAGAACCATACGGGCATCGCGGATGCGCAGAGTAAAATCCGCCGTGGCCACGGCCATTAAGGCGTATATATCTTTGGATTGGTGTATTTTCCAGGCGGACGAAATGTATTCCTCTGCCAGAAGGAGTGCCTGCTGTCGCTCCAGCCCGCCGCGGATTCCGGTCTGCCACAGATTTGTCATCATGGAGATAAACAGGGTCAGTGTCTGCTCTCTTGGATTCTGACTGAAACTGCCGTACCGGGAAAGAGCGTGTGCACCACCCTTGGCCTGCAGTGCTTCAATGTTGCCTGCTTCGATCAGAGGAAGGGTTTCAGTGAGGGCGTCATAGGCAGAATTATAGTAGGAATACTCCATTTTTTCGATGTATTCCTCCTCGAAGCCCAATAGAGGCACATCTGTGTTTTCCGGAAGCTGATAAAGAATGGCAGCGGCATCCTGATATGAGAGCCTTTCATGGGCTGTAATCCATCGAAGATGAAGAAGCAAAGCCAGAAAAGACTGCAGCGAATACACGGGAATGGACGAAAGAGACGAGATGCATCGGTCCTTCTCAGACACGGGGATCTGAAAGGTGTGCATATATTTTATGATCTGCTGCCGGGTACAGGTCTGACTGAAAACCGGACCGACCAGAAGCTGGCAGCGTTCGGAGGAAGTGCCGACCACACCGAAGAAGGCATGGCAGCTGGTTTCATAAATCCGAATGGGTTCAGAGATGTCCAGCATATCCGATCGCGGGGCGCCGGAGGGCAGACAGGAGCAGATATTTTCCGGCAGATACAGGATGGCTTCATCCTGTTCAAATAAGGCTATAGGAATAAGACCGAAAAAGAAAAGGTTTTCTAAGACCGGGGCCAGATTCTCGTGCATGATTTTGCTCCTTTCATGGATCATGATAATAAATTTATACCAAATACATTAATTATATGCAATAACCAGGCGCCGGAAGATGATAGCATGATTCCAACGCCGGAGGGTTGACGCCATACCAATCAGCACTTCTGGCGGCGGAACCGTAATCTGATCATATGAGAGCAGCAAGAAGAGAAAGAGAGGATATTTATGAGGCAGGAGGAGATCGTTATTCCAGATGCGATCAGTCCGATCCGGGGAATTCGCTTTGTCCCGGATGGACAGGGACAGTACCCGATGATTATTGTTAGCCATGGCTTTTTTTCCAGTTACAGCATGATGCTGGAAACGGCAGAAAACCTGGCAGCCTGCGGGTACATCACCTTTTGCTTTGATTTCCGGGGATTGAGTTATACGGCCATCAGCGGCGGGGACCGGACAAAGGCAACGCTGGATACGGAGGTTTCAGACCTGCAGGAGGTTCTGCACTGGGCGGAAGGTCTGGAAGACGTGAAGCCGGGGCAGATTTATCTGGCCGGTCAGAGCATGGGGGCCGTGGTCAGCCTTCTTGCGGCCCGCAAATGTCAAAGCCGTATCCGCGGCATGATTCTGATGTGTCCCGCTCTGAATATGAAGGAAAGCTGTGCTGTGCAGCTGGCTGATCTTGGCGCGGTTCCGGAAATCGTTGAAAACTTCATCGGGGTGCCCGGACTGAATCTGGGGAAAGCATTTTTTGAAGTGCTTGCAGCGGCAAACCTGGAAGATTTCAGCGATATTACGGTGCCTGTCTATCTCATTCATGGAACGGCAGATGAAATGGTACCGGTATCCTTCAGCGAACGGCTGGCCGGGCAGCTGCCGGCAGTGAAGTTCACATTCGCTGACGGGGAACCGCACAATTTTAAGCTGCCTCCCGGACAGGCGAAGGAAGCTGTGATGTATTTAGAATAAAGGAGGATGAAAATGAAGCAGCGTGTTAAAAAGGTATTGGCATTATTGCTGTCCGGAATTCTGCTGACCCCGGCGCTGGCGGGATGCGGCGCGGCCGGGGAAGAGTCCGCGGTACAGGAAAGCACCGAAACGGTGAAAACGGATGATGCCAGGGCAGCAGAAACATCGGAAACAGAAGATGCGGGCACGGCTTCTTCTGCGGCAGAGACGGCGGATCAGGATATACCGACAGATACTTTTTCCTACATCATCAGTGTCAATATTGATTCTCAGTTTTATACCGACTATGCAGAGAGTCCCGCATATCAGTACTGGGTGTCCAAACCTTTCGAGGTAGATGGTCAGAAGCGCTATCTGAATCTTGATTTCTGGGCTGCGCCCTCCGGCTCGGAAGGGGATTACCTGAATAACCTGATCGCGACGGGAGAATACGCAGATGTCTTTACGACGGCGTATTCCTCCATGAAGCCCATTGAGCTGTACGAAGAGGGCATTGCGATTGACATCACGGAATATGTTGAGAAGTATATGCCCAACTATATGGCCTGGGTGGAAGAACACGATTATTATGATTACGTGACAAATCTGGTTGACGGAGAGCGGCGGTTTATTCAGCTTTACGATGTGTGCGACGAACCGGGCGAGATGTGGGGCGGATACATGTACCGCCGGGACTGGATTGTAAAGTACGGAAAGAATCCCAAAACACAGGAAGCCTTTACCGGCAGCTGGCAGGATGATGAAAAGAAGATCTGGGTGGATGATGTTGTTTTCCCCTCCGGAAATACAGATCCGATTTACATTTCTGACTGGGAATGGATGCTGGATATTTTTCAGACTGCGCTTGAAGAACAGGGAATTGATGACGGATATGCCTTCAGCATTCCCTATTACGGCGCTGTGCTGACGGGAGACTTTATTACCGGCTTTGGCGGCGGCGCAATGAACTATATCAATGCGGACGGCGAGTGTGTCTTCGGGATGGCCGAGGATCACACAAAAGCATATATTGAGTGCATGAACACCTGGTGGAATAACGGCTGGCTGGATCCGGCCTTTGACGAACACACCAACGACATGTTCTTCTCGATTGACCAGACCAAGCTCTATTCCGGGAAAGTGGGTGCTTTTTATGGCCTGACATCCCAGCTGGAAGGCCGTATGGACACCGGAAGCGGAGATGCCACGGACGGAGCCGTGATTTTCGGTGCGCCTCAGCCCATCAATGATGTGTATGGCACGGCGGACGATCAGGGAAAAGAGCCGACAAATTACTACGGAGGAAGTCTGGTTGCCACGTCCGTTGTGGTCACAAACAAAACCGAAGGAAAGAACCTGGCAACATTCTTTACCGCATTGGATCAGCTGTATACCCCGGACGGCGGCATGCTTCGCAACATTGGCCTGTCAAAGGAACAGCAGGCAGAGTTCCAGAGCGATTTTTATCTGGAATGGGGTCTGGAAGATGGAGCATATGAAAAGGTGGAAAACGCCGACGGCTCATATACCTATGTGCTGAATCCAAAACGGGATGCGGAAGACGGTCTCTCCGGCGCATGTTCGATGATGCGCGTGCTTGCCATGACCACAAACGGAAACGTGGATCACGGCTACACGGAAACGGAGGCCCATTCGCTGCAGAACTGGATCAAATATCCCACGACGGGAAATATTCCGACCCTGGTCACGGCGCAGCTGAACGCAGAACAGACCGCTTTTGCAAGCACCATGACGGCAAATCTGACATCATATGTGGCACAGGAGCTTCCCCAGTTCATCCGCGGTGAAAAGACGATTGAAAATGACTGGGACGATTTTGTGGAAGGCATGGAAATCTACGGCACCGATACGTATTGCGGATACATTAACGAAATTCTGGGAAAATAGAATCATCGGCAGCGCCCTTTTGAGGTTCGCATTGGATCGTCCGGATCCGCCGGGCAGGAGGTGGCGACAAAAGACTTTCATCAATGCAAAAGATTCAGTATAATGATGACATCAGGTTTCTGACACAAGCGGCTTTTCACCTTGTGCCCGCACCTGGCAACCACAACCGAAGGCTCCCGTGAAGGTCTCCCTTCACTTCATCCTCACTCGGGGGCACGTCCATAAGTTCCTCATCTGCCGCCGCGAGAGCGTGGCGCGGTGTGGGACTTTTGGCGTTTGAGTATTATGTACGAAGGAAGGATGATATGGAAGGAAACAGTTTCTGGTTTGCATTCGAGCCGGTGCTGATGCAGTGGCTTCAGCAGACATTAGGCGCCGGTGCGTCGGTGATTTCTCTCTTCTCGGCTTTGGGCGAGGAGACCATTCTGGTGGCGATCTTAGGCATTCTGTACTGGTGGCTGGATAAGTCCTATGCAAAAGCCGTCGGCACCAACATCGTCATCGGTATCACCGCAAATCCCCTGCTGAAAAACGTGGTCCTTCGCCGCCGCCCCTATATGGATCATTCCCAGATCCAATGTCTGCGCCCGGTGGAAGCGGAGGCCGATATATACGATATCGCGGCCCAGGGATATTCCTTCCCCAGCGGTCACTCCACCAACTCCGCCATTGTTTACGGCGCCCTGTCCATTCACCGTCCGCAGCTTTTATGGCTTCGGGTGCTGGCGTTTCTGCTGCCGTTTCTGGTGGGCATTTCCCGCGTGGTGGTGGGCGTGCATTACCCCACGGACGTGCTGTGCGGATGGGCTTTCGGCGGACTGGTTCTGCTGCTGAACGAAACCATCAGCCGGCGGGTAAAGAATCAGCATCTGTATCATCTGGTGCTGTTTGCGATCTCGCTGATCGGCATGTTCTACTGCCGCACCTCGGACTATTTCACCTCTTTAGGCATTATGGGCGGATTCTTCCTGGCTCTGCCCTTTGAAGAGAAGGTGGTGCGGTTTGAAAACACGAAAAACCCGGTGCGGGGTATTTTGCGCGTGGCCGGTGGATTCGTTCTGTACTTTGGCATTAACACACTGCTGAAGATGCCTTTTTCCTCAGAGTTTCTGGCCTCCGGCACCATGGCAGCTTTCCTGGTGCGTACCCTGCGCTACCTGATTGTCACCTTCAGCGTCATCGGCCTGTATCCGCTGCTTTTCGCGAAGATGGATCGCTTCTGGAACCGCGATGAAAAGAAGACGGCAGCGGCGGCCTAGCTGACCGCATGCCTTCGCGGGACTGTCGAGGATGGTTTAAGGGAACGCGGTATTGGTTTTAGAATGACACGCAAGCCATAAAGAAAGAGAGGGCCGCCTGTGCGTACCTATGAAGATAAAGTCAAGGACATGATTGCCTCCATTGTTTCCGACTACAAAAAGGGCCGGGACATCGATAAAACCGCGGTGTACGAGCAGCCGGACCAGGAGACGGTGATCGCCATTGTGCGGAAGATGCTTCGCATCATCTACCCGGGCTATTACCGGGACAACGTTTTTAAAGTATACAACGTGGACAGCAACCTGACCGTCTGGATCGAGGACGTGATCTTTAATCTGAGCCGTCAGATCGCGCTGGTGCTTCGCTATCAGCAGTCGGAGGGCGGCGCTTCCGGCATCGTTCCGGACGCTGGGTGCGATCCCCAGCGGGATGCTATGCGGGAAACCATCTACGAGGCCCGGGCCCAGAACATCGCCATCGAGTTCTGCAGCCGCATTCCGAAACTTCGGGAATATCTGGACACCGACCTGGAAGCTTCTTTAGACGGAGATCCGGCGGCCTTAAACAAGGATGAAATCGTGCTGTGCTATCCCGGCCTTTTAGCCACCACGATCCAGCGCATGGCTCACGAGCTGTTCCTTTTGGACGTGCCGCTGCTTCCGCGCATGATGACCGAGTACGCTCACAGCATCACCGGTATCGACATGCATCCCGGAGCGACCATCGGAAAGTACTTCTTTATGGACCATGGTACCGGCGTCGTTATCGGTTCCACCACCGTTATCGGCGAGCATGTGAAGGTGTATCAGGGCGTGACCTTAGGCGCGCTGTCCACCAGCGGCGGACAGAAACTGCGGGGCAAGAAGCGCCACCCCACCATTGAAGACTATGTCACGATTTATTCCGGCGCCTCGATTTTAGGCGGCGAAACGGTCATCGGCCATCATTCCGTCATCGGAGGCAACGCGTTTATCACCAGCTCCATCCCGGCCAACACCCGGGTGGCCATCAAGAACCAGGAACTGATCATGAAGGACGGCAGCGGCCGTAAAATCATTGATCAGAAGATGCTGGAGGGAGAAGGCTGACGAATGGCCGGAAGGCGGCTCTGGGAAGAGGATGATCTGTTCGACGGAAAGCATCGGCTCAGGATATTTCCACATACCGTTATCATTAGGAAAGGAATGCGATCATGAAACAACTGGCCTTCAATCCCTATCTTCCCAGCTGGGAATACGTTCCCGACGGCGAACCCCACGTGTTTGGCGACCGCCTGTATGTCTACGGTAGCCACGATAAATTTAACGGGGAGGACTTCTGCTTAAACGACTACGTGTGCTGGTCGGCTCCGGTGGAAGATCTGTCCGACTGGAAATTTGAGGGCACCATTTACCGCCGCAGCCAGGATAAATATGGCGATAAAATGTACCTCTACGCGCCGGATGTGTGTCAGGGCCCGGACGGCCGGTATTATCTGTACTACTGCATGAACCGGGACAGCACCGTAGGTGTGGCCGTTTGCGATACTCCCGCCGGACAGTTCGAATACTATGGCCGGGTCCATTATCCCGACGGTACGGAATACGGAAAGAAAAAGGGCGATAACATGACCTTTGATCCCGGCGTCTTCAGGGATGATGATGACCGGATTTACCTGTACACCGGTTTTGGCTTAAACGGTTTTATCGGCAAGCTGATGGGCATGCGGGCCAAGGTAAACGGCGGCTATGCGGTGGAACTGTCCTCGGATATGCTGACCATCTGCTCGGCGGTGGTCTCCACGGTGACAAACGCCGATCGCGCCAAGGGAACCCCTTTTGATGGCCATGCTTTATTTGAAGCTTCTTCCATGCGTAAAATCAATGGAAAGTATTATTTTATCTACTCGTCTGTTTTAAGCCATGAACTCTGCTATGCCACGTCGGACAGTCCTATGGGACCCTTTACCTACGGCGGTACCATTGTCAGCAACGGCGACGTGGGCTATCAGGGCCGCACCAGGGAAAATGCCCTGAATTATATGGGCAACACCCACGGATCGCTGGTGGAAGTCAAAGGTCAGTGGTACGTGTTCCATCATCGGCAGACAAATCAGCATGCGTTTTCACGGCAGGGACTGGCGGAAAAGGTAACCATCAATGAAGATGGAAGTATCTCACAGGTGGAAAGTACCAGCTGCGGATTAAATGACGGTCCGCTGCCGGGAACAGGTACCTATGAAGCCCGGATCGCCTGCAACCTGTCTTCAGTGGAAGGCACATACTTCTATGCGAGGAAGGTAAAGGGCGTCAATCCCCAGGCTCACCCCTACTTCACCCAGTCCGGGGAAGACCGGGAGGGGGACGGCGATCAGTACATCGCCAATATGCAGGACGGTTCCTGGGCCGGATTTAAGTATTTCCGGTTTGATCAGGAAAAGAAATTCACTCTGCGCTACCGGGGGAGTGGCAGCGGCAAGGTGGTGGTTTCCACCATTCCGAAACGGTTTGTAAAGGATGCCACGGCGGAAGGCGCGGACGAGATGCGCAAGAAATCCTTCAATTCCATGATGTGCCAGGCGTGCCTGGAAATCGCGCCTTCGGCGGACTGGACGGAAGTTTCTGCCGCCTTTTCACCGGTGCCGGAGGAAGAAGCACTGTATCTGTGCTTCTTAGGAACCGGAGCGATTGACATTATCAGCTTTACCATGGAGTAAGCCATCAGACGCAGAACGCGGATGCACGATTCCGGGCAGTCCGTTTCACAGCTGTCCGTAAACGAAAAGAGGAAAAAACAATGCAATTTTACATGCCTGCCCGTGTGTATCAGGAAGCGGACTGTGTCCGCGCTCACGCGAAGGAACTGGCGGCTCTAGGAACCAAAGCACTGCTGGTCACCGGCCGTCACTCGGCCAAGGCCTGCGGCGCCTACGATGACGTAACGGCCGCCTTAGAGGAAAACGGCGTTTCCTATGCCCTGTTTGATCAGGTGGAAGAGAATCCCTGTGTGGAAACCATCGTGGCCGGACGAGACGCGGGTCTCGCGGCAGAATGCGATTTCGTCATCGGTATCGGCGGCGGTTCGCCCATGGACGCCGCGAAGGCCATTGCCCTTCTGATGGCCCATCCAAAAGAGGACTGGACCTTTATGTACGACCTGTCCCGGGGCGGCGGAGCGCTTCCGGTGGCAGCCGTTCCAACCACCTGCGGAACCGGTTCGGAAGTGACCGGCGTGTCGGTGCTTATCCGCAAAGAGAAACGCACAAAGGGCAGCATCGCGCACCGCATTTTCCCGGAACTGTCTTTGGTGGACGGCAAATATCTGACGTACGCGCCGGTGTCCATGATTGCCAACACGGCGGTGGATGCCCTGGCCCATCTGATGGAAAGCGACATTCACAGCAAGGCCACGGAATACAGCCGCATGTGTGCCCTGGGCGGTCTTGCCCTCTGGCGGCGCAGCCGTACGCCGCTGCTTCTGGCAGTGGAAATGGACAGCCAGGGCATTGCCTGGGAGCAGATCATGGAGGAAGTGCTGACGGATGCGGTTCGCAACGATCTGATGTGCGCATCCACTTTAGCCGGCATGGCCATTGCCCAGAGCGGAACCACCATTCCCCATGGACTGAGCTACACCCTTACCGTGGAGATGGGCATGCCTCATGGCATGGCCTGCGGATACTTCCTTTCCCGCTATATTGCAGAGGCCTCCGAAGCGGATCAGCAGCGGATTTTCGAAGCCAGCGGATTCGCAGATGCAGCAGATCTGCAGCAGTACTATGAGGCGGTGTGCCGTCCGCCGGAAGTCCCCCGCAAACTTCGGCAGGCAGCAGCAGACGCCACCTTAAACAGCCCGGCGAAACTTGCGGCCTGTCCCTATCCTGTGGATCGGGCCGTGATGGAGCGGATTGCAGGATTGGCGTAAAGGAAAATAGAATGTCATTCCAAATATCATTATCAACGCTCTGCTATATGGAGCAGAACGGACAGTTTCTGATGCTGCACCGCATCAAAAAGAAAAAGGACGTCAACAAAGACAAATGGATCGGCGTGGGCGGCCACTTTGAGGAGGACGAAAGCCCTGAAGAGTGCCTGATGAGGGAAGTCCGGGAAGAAACCGGCGTCAGCTTAACCTCCTGGCGGGCGCGGGGCATCGTAACCTTCGTTTACGGCGATATGGTGGAATACATGCATCTGTTTACGGCGGATGCCTGGGAGGGAGACCTGGTAAGCCGCGATGACTGTGACGAAGGCGTGCTGGAATGGGTGCCTTTTGAACAGGTACATCAGCTGCCCCTCTGGGAGGGAGATCACATCTTCCTGCGGCTTTTGGCGGAGAATCATCCGTTCTTCCTGCTGAAACTGGTGTATGACAAAGACGATTGTCTGATCCGTGCAGTGCTGGACGGAAAAACGATTGTGCCGGAATAAGCGTTGCCCGCGGCAGTTCTTCCTGCCGCAGCGGCCGCTGGAAATATGCAGATGAATGAGAGAGGGAAACAAGAAAGGGGAACACATGGAAAACAAGTACAGTAAGGCAGAAGAGCGGCTGTCCCTGGCCCGTGAACTGGCGCAGGAGGGCATTGTCCTCTTAGCCAACGAGGATCACATTCTTCCGCTGAAGGAAGGAAAGACCGTGGCGCTGTTGGGACGGGTGCAGAACAACACCAACATCGGCGGCGGCGGCAGCGGTTTCGCCCAGTGCGACAATCCGCTGCAGATCCGCGCAGAATTAAAAGCCGCCGGCGTTTCGCTGGAAGCAGGCATCGACGCGTTCTATGAAGGTATCGCCGGACAGGAGATCTCTGCGGATGAAGCCCGCCGGCAGCAGATGGCCGAAATGTTCGCAAGCGGTATTGAAGGCCTGGTGGCCAGCGGTATGATCTATGAGATCTTCGGCAAATACAACGCGCCGAAGGAAGAACCCATGGTGCCGGCGGAAACCCTGGATGCGGCGGCGAGGGTTACCGATACCGCGATCCTTGTCATCGGCCGTGATTCCGGCGGCGAAGAGTGCGACCGCCGTGTGCAGGATGATTACTATCTGATCCCCTCCGAGGAAGCGCTGCTGGAGGCAGCCGCGGCCCGGTTTGCCAACCTGATCATCGTTTACAACGTCAACGGCGCGGTGGATACAGGCTGGATGCTTCGCTATCCCCAGATCAAGGCTGCGCTGTTTATGGGAACCGCCGGCGAACAGGGTGCAGGCGCTCTGGCTGATATTCTAACCGGCAAGGTATCGCCCTCCGGCAAACTGACCCAGACTCTGGCGCTGACCTACGAGGATTATCCCACGGCCGAAAACTTCTGCTACAACAAGGATGACGTATCCTCGATCCGCACCTACGCAGACTATGGCCTGTCCGCCGAAGAGAACGGAAGCGTGGGAAAAGACCTGTCTCCGGTGACCCTGTACCAGGAAGGCATTTACGTCGGCTACCGCTATTTTGACACCTACTTAAAGGACGTCATGTTCCCCTTCGGTCATGGCCTTTCCTATGCCGACTTTGACCTGAAATGCATCTCTGCAGACCTGTACGAAGGCAGCCTTTGCGTGACGGTTTCCGTGAAAAACACCTCCGACACCTACAGCGGAAAGGAAACTGTGCAGCTGTACATTTCCGCTTTGGACGGCGTGCTGGACAAGCCTCTGCAGGAGCTGAAGGCCTTTGCAAAGACCGACGTTCTCGCTCCCGGACAGACGGAAACCGTGGTGCTTAACGTGCCGATTCAGGAACTGGCCAGCTTCGACGAAGAGCATATGTGCTATCTGATCGAACAGGGCATGTATATGGTCTTCATCGGTACCGGCTCCCGTGACGGATTTGCGGTGGCCTCCCTGCTGTTTGAAGAGGATGTGGTCACCCGGGAAGTGACGGCGGACATCGGACCGCTGGCATGCAACGCCGGGAAGATTGAATGGATGACCGGCCCGGACGAAGAGGATCTGCCGGAAGATCTGTGGGATGAGGAAGACGAAGACGGCATTTCCGCAGACAAAGATGCGGCGGAAGAAGTCGACGACGCGGAAGAGGATGAAGACGACGTTACAGCCATCTGGGACGGCGAGGAACTGCCGGTTCTGAAGGTGACGGCTGAAGATCTGTGCCTGTGCTGGGAGAGCGAGCCCATTTACGACTTCTCCGTACCGGCGGAAAAATCCGTGCTTCGTGACGTGGCTGACGGACGCGTCTCCATGGAAGCCTTCATCAACCAGATGAGCTTTGACGAACTGCTGGTGTTGTGTACCGGCTGGGGCAGCGGACTTCCCTTTGGCGGCGCAATGGCCGGGGATGCGCCCGTTTCACTGAAATATCCGGATGGAACAGACATCGGCACCTGTGACCGGGAAGGCGCCATGCAGGGTTACACCAGCCCGGCTCTTGTGAAGTATGGCATTCCTTCCGCGGTTTATAAGGATGGCCCGGCCAGCGTCGGCATGACTGCCTGGCCCACGGATATGGTCATCGCCCAGACCTGGAATACGGAGCTGATGTATCAGTTCGGCAGCGCCTGCGGATGGGAAGCAGCTTCCCAGGGCGTGGACAGCTGGCTGGCTCCCGGCATGGACATCATGCGCAACCCGATCTGCGGACGAAATTTCGAATACTTCTCCGAAGATCCCTATGTGACCGGCGTCTGCGCTGTAGAGATCACCAAAGGCGCCATGGAGACGAACCACGTCACCACCTGCCCGAAGCACTTCGCTTTAAACGAACAGGAGACCTATCGCCGCGGATCCGGCAAGAAAAACATCGACGCGGCAGACTCCATCGTATCCGCCCGTGCAGCCCGGGAAATCTACTTAAAGCCCTTTGAAATGGTGGTGACACAGGCCGAGCCCACCACGGTGATGACCTCCTTTAACCGGATCAACGGCACTTTCGCCGGCGGAGATCACGCCCTCTGCACCGAGATCCTTCGCGGCGAGTGGGGATACGACGGCGTAGTCGTGACAGACTGGGGTGACATGGATATCGTCGTAGATGGCGCGGACGCAGTTGCGGCCGGAAATGACGTGGTCATGCCCGGAGGTCCTCCGGTGATGGAGCAGATCCGCAAAGGATATGAAGAAGGCCGGGTGACCTTAGAAGACATGAAACTGGCAGCGGCTCATCTGATGAATTTCGTGATGAATTCCGCAGCGATGGATAACAAATAAAATGGACGTGTAGTGTCCGATGAATTGGTAAAACATGTTGTATAAAGAAATCGCCCCTTCCGGGTTTGGAAGGGGCGATTTTTGATTGGCGTTTTATTCTGTTGCGGCAGGCGGTGTGATGGTCTGGGGTACGATGGGAACGGTTCCACCGGTGTTGCCTTGTGCCGGAGCGGCTTCTGTCGTTCCTTCCGCCGGAGCGGCTTCGATTGTTCCTTCCGCAGGAGCGGCTTCCGTGGTTCCCTCTGCAGGAGCAGCTTCCGTGGTTCCCTCGGCCGGGGCGGTTTCTGCAGTTCCTTCTGCGGGCGTTTCCGCCGGCTGTTCCGTGACTTCCGGAATCTGCAGTTCATCCGCCAAGAATCGGGTGTAACCTGCACGGCCTTCGCCGTTTAAGTGGATGCCATCGGAGTAGAACCAGTCGGAGTGATAGGGCGCCACATTGGCCCACTCCAGCACGGTGACATTGGCGTTTTTCTCAGCCAGTGTACGGATGGTGGCGTTTACGTCGTCTACGTAGCCCAGGCTGGGACCATAACAGGTCATCCAGTAAATGTAGCGATCCGGTCCGAGGTAATCAATCAGAGCCTGTCCCACGTCCTCGCGGAAAGCGGCGTTGGTGCCCAGATGAATCACCACAGTCTTGCCGAGGAATCCGTTCTGATAGAGCAGTGAGGCCACTTCCTGTGCCTTGACCACCTGACGGGACTGAGCCGCGTCCACATACATGGCCGGTATGCGCGTCTGCATTTCAGCCACAGCGCCCAGCATGACAGAATCGCCGATGGCGGTCATGGTGACGGTCTGGGGAATCAGGCCCTCCGGCTTCGAAGCATCGCAGGGGATGTCGTAAGGATAGGGATCCGTTTCGCCGCCGGTGGCGCCGGGAGCCGTGGCGGCCTCGCCGTTTTCGGTGGGCAGCATTTCCACGGTCTGATTTTCGATCAGTTCGGCGTTGGCGGTGAGTTCTTCCTCCAGCTGGACGAGATCTTCCGTATCGTGGGATGCTTCAAACTTCCGGGTCTGTGCAAAGGAAACGCAAAGGCAGGCAATGGCTAAGATCACGGAAAGCAGCGCCGGCAGCGTCACCCGCTCCAGCAGAAGAGCCAGGGGATGATAGGACCGGGAGGTGAAAGGCAAGAACGGGGATACGTCCATCCAGGAAAACAGGCGGTCAAGGCGCCACAGCCCCTCAGCCGCAACCAGAATGACCACCAGAGTCAGCAGCTGCATGGACAGATCCTGGGCATTGGGATAATACTTGCCGAAAAAGTAAATGGCCGGATACATGACCAGATAAATCATGTAGCTGCGTTCGCCGATCCACTTTAAGGGAGCACAGTCCAGCCAGACGCCAATGCTTTTCTGCCAGCCCAGCACCAGAAACATCAGAAGCAGGAACACCAGGTTGGAAAACAGCATCAGGCCCCGGTAGGTGGCGGCGGATTCTCCGTGCACGGTAAGATACAGCACCACGGTAATCACCAGGGTCGCGCCCAGCAGCAACAGTGCCAGAATGGGAATATCCCGCAGGCGCCGGGCCCAGCGGTTGATGGGAAGCAGGGCGAGAGCCATGCCAAACAGCAGGGAGAAGGCCCGGGTATCCGTGCCGTAATAAATCCGGGAGGGATCCACGTCCGGCGAATACAGGACGATCATTTCCACGGCGGAGATGACGGCCAGAACCACCAGCAGAACTCCGATCTGGGTGCGGGAAAGATAACGGCGCAAGAACAGACCGATGATAAGCAGAAGCGGCCAGATCAGATAGTACTGCACCGTCAGGCCCAGATACCACAGATGGGTCAGGGGCGAAGCATTTAAAATACGGGTGAAGTAGGAACTGTTCTGGGAAATCTGCCACCAGTTGTTGTAGCCCAGCAGGATGCTTAAGTTCTCGCCGAAGGTGCCCTTTGACAGAATGGGCCACAGGGGAATCAGAAGCAGAGCCGTTGCAAACATCACAAGGATGAGGGCCGGATACAGACGGCGTATTTTTTTGACGTAATAGATTCCGACGGAAAAACGATGGCTGGCCAGATCGCGCTTTGCACTGTAAACCAGCAGATACCCCATGATGGAAAAGAAAAGGGTCACGCCTAAAAATCCACCGGGGACGATTTCGGGGAACATGTGGTACAATACAATGCCGAGGATGGCTATGGCCCGCAGGCCGTCAAGGCCGTAAAGATGGCCGCTTTTTTGCTGGGACAAGTTTTTGCCTCCTGTAAAACAAAACGAAATACGAAAAACAGGCCGGGCGTAAGAACAACCCGCCATGTTCGAAGTGTCTGTATGCAATTTGCCAAGAAACGTAAGCCTTCTTTAAAGGGAAAGCACGGGAATATCTTAGCAAATCTTTCATTAAAAAGAAATAGGGTTTGAAATGCATCGGACATTTCAGGCACGTACGGAAACGGCGTATGAGGGCATCGGGCATTTCAGATTGCAGATAAAGGAGTAGAAAGATGAGATGGATTCTTGCCAGTGCGTCCCCGAGACGCCGGGAGCTGCTTTCCCTGATGGGACTGGAATTTGACGTGGAACCGGCACAGGGAGAGGAGACGATCCACGAACCGGCACCGGAGCAGGCTGTGATGGAACTGGCCCGGGGAAAGGCGCGGGAGATTCTGAAAAAACACACCCCGCAGACCGGTGAAACGATCAGCGGGGCGGCTTCTGAATATGAGGAAGGATCCGCGGCGGATGCGTCAGCACAAGGCGGCAAAGCGCCTGTTTCGCAGGAAACGCCGGCGGGCATTATTGCAGCGGATACCATCGTTGTTTTAGATGGTCAGATTCTTGGCAAGCCGGCGGACGAGGAAGATGCTTTTCGCATGCTGTCGTCCCTGCAGGGAAGGACCCACCAGGTGTATACCGGCGTGAACGTGATTACTTTGCCGGATCAGAAGGAAACCTGCTTTTTTGAGTGCACCGATGTCACTTTTGACGTCATGACGCCGGAGCAGATCAAAGCGTATATCGCCACCGGTGAACCTATGGACAAGGCCGGCGCATACGGCATCCAGGGCCGCGGCGGCGTGTATATCACCCAGATTTGCGGAGATTATTATAACGTGGTCGGCCTTCCGGTGTGCCGGCTGCGGAAAGAGCTGGAGCGGATCACATAATCCCCACGGACTGCAGCACATCTGTCACTTTTTTTACCGGAACCACTTCGATGTGGTTTTTCACTTCTTCCGCCACATCCTTTAGGTCAAACATATTCTCTTCCGGAATGAACACCTTCGTGATACCGGCGCGCTGGGCAGCCATAAGTTTCTCCGGCAGTCCGCCGATGGGCGTCACGGCGCCTCGAAGGGCCACTTCGCCGGTCATGGCGATGTGGGGATCCACCACGCGGCCGGTCAGAAGAGAGGCCAGGGCCGTGGTCAGGGTTATACCGGCGGAAGGGCCGTCCTTTGGCACGGCTCCGGCGGGCACATGGATGTGCAGATCGTGGTCGGAGAGCTTTTTTGCCTCCTCCGGGAACAGATCCTTCACCAGGCTGATGGCGATCCGCGCCGATTCCTTCATCACGTCTCCCAGCTGTCCGGTGATGATCAGCTCGCCTTTGCCGGGGGTCAGCAGGGTTTCGATATACAGTATTTCACCGCCCACCGGCGTCCAGGCCAGTCCGGTCACCACGCCGGCTTTGGGCTCCGGCAGAACGGAAGCGTGCTGGATGGGATGGGCTTCCATGGTTTTGCGCACTTTTTCCGGATCCACGGTAACGCATTCCTTGGGATGAGAGGAAATCTCCACGGCGATGGTGCGGCAGAGGGTATCGATGTGCTTGCGCAGTCCCCGGACGCCGGCTTCCATGGTGTAGTCGGAGATCAGGGTTTCGATGGCCTCCGGCGTAAAAGTCATCTGGGCATCCGTAATGCCCATCCGTTCCATGGACTGGGGAACTAAGTGCCGCTCGGCGATCTTTTGCTTTTCGATGGGCGTGTAGCCGGTGAACTGGATCACCTCCATGCGGTTTAACAGGGGCTCGGGGATGGTGTCCGTGGTGTTGGCCGTGCAGATAAACAGCACGTTGGACAGATCGTAGGGCACGTTCATGTAATGGTCGGTAAAGGTGTTGTTCTGCTCGGGATCCAGCACTTCCAGGAGGGCGCTGGCCGGGCTGCCGTTGTAGGAAGCGGAGAGTTTGTCCACCTCATCTAAGACCATCACCGGGTTGGAGACGCCACTTTTGTGAATGCCGTCCATGATGCGGCCGGGCATGGCGCCGATGTAGGTGCGCCGATGACCGCGGATGTCCGACTCGTCGTGCACGCCGCCTAAGGCCACCCGGACGTATTCGCGCCCTAAGGCCCTTGCAATGCTTTTTCCGATGCTGGTTTTGCCGGTGCCGGGAGCGCCCACAAACAGCAGGATGGAGCCCGACTGTTCCCGTTTCAGGTTCATTACGGCGATCTGCTGGATGATGCGGTCCTTCACCTTGTCCAGACCATAATGGTCCTCGTCAAGAATCTGCCGGGCGGCGTCTAAGTCGATGCGCTCGGGATCCTCCGACTTCCAGGACAGGCCGGTGACAAAATCCAGATAGTCGTAGAGCATGCCGCTTTCCACGCTTTCCCGGCCTTCCTGCTTTAAGCGGTTCAAGACCTTTTCCGCCTCTTTGCGGGCGGTTTCATTCATGCCGGAATCCTTGATTTTCTGCTCAAAACGCTGCACGTCCGTGATGTTTTCCGGGTGCATCTCGTCCAGTTCTTTCTGCAGATGTTCCATCTGACGTTTGATGGCGGATTCCCGGAAACGCTGCTGGTATTCTTTCTGCTGGGAACTGACGGCCTCGTTGGTAATGCGGCCCACTTCCAAAAAATCATAGAGAACGGCCTCGATCTTTTCCGTGCGGGCAGCGACACTGTCTTCCTCCAGCAGCGCATAGCGTTCCTCGTTGGACAGGGTCAGCCAGGGGGAGAGGGCGGCAGCGGCAGCGCCGATGGAATGCACCTGGGAAATGTACGCCTCGGCCATTTCCGCGCCGGGCAGCCCTTCCGCAAACTTGCGCATTTCCGCCAGCAGGTTTTTCAGCTTTTCTGCGGCCACGGCCTCATCCAGATCGTTCACATCGGGACGGCGGGAGACGGACAGCTGAATGGTCCCATCCGGCAGAATCTCCACGGATTCCAGATTCACCCGGTACTGGGTGGTGATGGCAGCGTAACCTTCGGCGTTCAGATCCGAAACCGCACCCGCAACACCCACGGGATAGAAATCATCCTCAGTCAGATCGTGGAATTTTTTGTTTTCCTTCGCCACGATCAGAATCACTTTCTCATTGGAGGTGATGCCCTTTCCGCCGGCGCTTTTGCGCACCTGATCCAAGGGGAGATAAAGCGTGGCATCCGTGGCCAGAATCATGTTGTAGACAGGAATAACTAACATAGAAACCTCAATTCTTTTCCGGGAGGAGACAAAAGTGACAGGCACTTTTGTCTCCCTGTGAGCGGCTGGATGACAAAGAAGGTGACAAAAGAGACAGATTTTTTGCCATCTGACACCGTGTGCCCCATGCGCAGGGCTTATTGCTGCTTACAAAAGAAGGGAGCACCGCCCGAGGGCGGTGTTCCCATACACTATGAAACCTTTTTTACGTTGCTTTTGGGTGGGGTTGCAGTGCTTACTCGATGGTAATAAATTTCTTTTCCTCCACCACCGGTTCCGGTACATGCTTCGGAACGGTGACGGTTAAGATGCCGTCTTCAAAGGCCGCCTTGATGTCGTCCTGCTCGATTTCATCGCCTACGAAGAAGGTTCTGGAGCAGTTGCCCACAAAACGCTCGCGGCGGATGTAACGGCCTTCGTCATCCTTTTCTTCGCTGGTAGTGTTTTTCGAAGCGGTGATGGTCAGGTTGCCATCTTTGATCTCGGCCTGAATATCTTCCTTCTTGTAACCCGGGAGATCTACCTTCAACTCATAAGCGGTGTCCGTCTCTTTCACATCGGTCCGCATGATGTTGGCTCTCGGTACGGCCATCTCAACCATGCTGCGCATGGGGCGCTTCCAATCCTCAAAGAAATCATCCATGAAATTCTCACCAAAAATGCTCGGTACCATAATATCCTCCTTTTTCCTTCGGGCGAAACAGATGCCCAAACTGATGAATAACGTTTTTGATTTCCGGCGGAGGACTTCCGTTTTAAAAGTCTTCCGGGACTCATGGCCCTTACCGGATCGACATCTCTTTTTCAATGTCTGAAGACATGATAGCACCATTATTAGCACTCGTCAAGTGTGAGTGCTAATAAAAACTGTAAAGAAATTGTGAAGCATTTTGGGGAGCCTGAAGGATCAGATGATATAGTTGTCCGTGCTGCGGCTTAAATGGCTGTCGATCAGATCCTGCAGCGTATATCCGTCCAGATACTCGTTGATGACCTTCGCCAGTCCCTGCCACATGGGAAGGGTGGCGCACTCCCCGCTGCGGGGACATTCCACCGGATTCTGAATGGCGCAGTCTAAGGGGGTTAAAGGTCCTTCCGTCAGCCGTAGAATGTCGCCTACGGTGTAAGCGGAGGGATCCTTGGCCAGCTTATAGCCGCCCTGAGGTCCGCGGTTGGCGCTGACGATACCGGCACTGTGGAAGACAGGAATGATCTGCTCCAGATACTTTTTGGAGATGTTCTGCCGCGCAGAGATTTCCTTCAGGGAAATATACCCGTCTGCCGGATGTTCGGCTAAGTCGATCAGGGTGCGAAGGGCATAACGGCCTTTGGTCGAGATTCTCATAAAGCTCCTTTGGGTGCAGCTGAACCTGCGGGAAAACAAATACCATAAAAACCGAGTGATTTACTATGTATTTTATCACATGGACGCTCAAAGGCCAAGGTGATACAGACAGTTTCCTTAATGAACGCATTTGGAGTACAATGAAATAAGACTGCAAAGTCCTCATTTTATGAAGGAGAAAGGCAAGATGGATCTGTTCGAATACATGGCGGAAAGCAAGAAGGAAAAGGAATCCCCCTTAGCGGCGCGGATGCGTCCCCAGACCTTAGACGAGGTGGTGGGGCAGGAGGAGATCATCGGAAAGGACAAGCTACTGTACCGGGCCATCAAGGCAGACCGCTTAAGTTCCATTGTTCTTTACGGCCCGCCCGGGGTGGGCAAAACCACGTTAGCTAAGGTGATTGCCAACACCACGGCCGCCGACTTTCATCAGGTGAACGCTACCATTGCCGGTAAAAAGGATATGGAAGCGGTTGTGGCCACGGCGAAGGAAAATCAGGGCGGATATGGCCGCAAAACCATCCTGTTCATCGACGAGATTCACCGGTTCAACAAGGCCCAGCAGGATTATCTGCTTCCTTATGTAGAAGACGGAACCATCATCCTCGTCGGCGCCACCACGGAGAATCCCTACTTTGAGGTGAACGGCGCTTTGCTGTCCAGGTCCCGTATTTTTGAACTGAAGCCGCTGTCCAAAGAAAACATTCTGACGCTGATTCATCGCACCTTTGAATCCGAGCGGGGCGTGAAACCCTACCGGGCGGACATCACCGATGAGGCAGCGGATTTTCTGGCGGACGTGGCAGACGGGGATGCCAGGGCGGCGCTAAACGCCATTGAGCTGGCGGTTCTGACCACGGAACCCGGGGAGGACGGCCGGATTCACGTGGATTTAAAGGTGGCGGAAGAGTGCATTCAGAAAAAGGCGATCCGCTACGACAAAACCGGCGATAACCATTACGATACCATTGCGGCCTTTATTGAATCCATGTGCGGATCGGATCCGGACGCGGCCCTTTACTATCTGGGGCGCATGCTTTCCGCCGGTGAGGACGTGAAATACATTGCCCGCCGGATGCTGGTGGCGGCCTCAGAAGAGGTGGGAAACGCTGATCCCATGGCGATTTGTGTCGCGGCCTCTGCGGCCATTGCGGTGGAACGGGTAGGTATGCCTGAGGGGCGGATTATCCTGGCCCAGGCGGCCTCCTATATCGCCTCGGCGCCCAAATCCAATGCGGCCTATCTGGGCATCGAAAAGGCGCTAAAAACCGTGGCACAGACGGGAAATCTGCCCATCCCGCCCTATCTGCAGGATTCGTCCTACCAGGGTGCGGCAAAGCTGGGCCGGGGCGTAGGGTATAAATACGCCCACAATTATCCCAATCACTGGGTGGAGCAGCAGTATCTGCCGGACGCCATTCGGGATGAAGTGTTCTATGAGCCCAACGACATCGGCCACGAGGCGGAGATCAAAGCGTACTTTCGAAGCATCGGAAAAGATCCGGAGCGGTATCATTATGAAGATCCCGCAGGAGGCGGCGCACCGGAACGGCCCTGGGAGACCCAGAAATCTGACGGAACGCCGCGAGAACCGAAATGAAACGGTTGAGAGAATCCGGCGGAAATGGTATACTCGATTAGTTGTAATCGACCCCAAAGGAGTGATGAATCCATGAAATTAGGTATCGTTGGTCTTCCCAACGTCGGGAAGAGTACATTATTTAATTCACTGACCAAAGCCGGTGCGGAATCTGCAAACTATCCCTTCTGCACCATCGATCCCAACGTGGGCGTGGTTTCTGTGCCGGATGAGCGCATCCGCGTGCTGACCGACATGTACCATTCGAAGAAGACCATTCCGGCCGTCATCGAGTTCGTGGACATCGCCGGCTTAGTCAAGGGCGCCAGCAAGGGTGAAGGTCTGGGAAACCAGTTTCTGGCCAACATCCGGGAAGTGGACGCCATTGTACACGTGGTGCGCTGCTTCGAGGATGAGAATGTCATCCATGTGGACGGCAACATCAACGCGGTGCGGGATATCGAGACCATCGATCTGGAGCTGCTGTTCTCTGATATGGAAATCTTAGAGCGCCGCTGGGGCAAGGTGGGCCGCCAGGCAAAGATGGACAAATCCTTGGCAAAAGAGTCCGCGGTATTAGAGCGTCTGCGGGCCTTTCTGGAAGATGGCCATCCGGCGAAGCAGTTTGAACCGGCGGATGAAGATGAAGCTGCCATCGTCGCGGGATACAACCTGCTGACCGCAAAGCCCGTAATCTACGCGGCCAACGTGGCGGAAGAGGATGTGGCCGACGACGGTGCCAACAATCCCCAGGTGCAGGCTGTGCGGGAATATGCTGCGAAAGACGGCGCCGAAGTATTCACGGTGTGCGCGCAGATCGAAGCGGAGATCAGCGAGCTGGAGGACGACGAACGCCAGATGTTCTTAGAGGATCTGGGCATTGCAGAATCCGGTCTGGACCGTCTGATCCGTGCCAGCTATCGTCTGCTGGGCCTGATTTCCTTCCTGACCACCGGTGAGGACGAAACCCGTGCCTGGACCATTAAAGACGGTACAAAGGCGCCTCAGGCCGCAGGAAAGATCCACACCGACTTCGAACGGGGCTTCATCTGCGCCGAAGTGGTGCGCTATGATGACCTGGTCCGCTGCGGCAGCATGACAGCGGCAAAAGAGGCCGGACTTGTCGGACTTCAGGGAAAAGAGTATATTGTAAAAGACGGAGATGTTATTACATTCCGGTTTAACGTTTAGAAATCTTAATCAGGTGCGACACAGGCATCTCAGATGTGTTTCATCCTGCGATGCTGATCGGGCGTCTGTTAAGTCCAGCAGAAAAGACACGTGCTGGAAATGGGGTTTAGTTACGGGGAGGTAGCTATCATGAAATGTCCGTATTGCGGAAATGACAACACCCGGGTTGTGGATTCACGTCCGGCCGATGAAAACGCGTCCATCCGCCGCCGCCGTGTCTGCGACGACTGCGGCAAGCGGTTCACCACCTATGAGAAGATTGAAATGGTTCCCATGGTGGTTGTCAAAAAGGACGACACCCGTGAGGTTTACGACCGCAGCAAGCTGGTGGGCGGCATTATCCGCGCCTGCCATAAGCGCCCGGTTTCCGTAGAGCAGATCAATCATCTTGTGGACGAAGTCGAGACCGAACTGTTCACAAATGACGGCCGCGAAGTGCCCAGCGCTCTCATCGGCGAAAAGGTCATGGAAAAGATGCGGGATCTGGACGCTGTGGCATATGTGCGTTTCGCATCTGTGTACCGCGAATTCAAGGATGTGGACACTTTCATGAGCGAATTAAAGAAAATGCTGGGATAAAAACAACCGGTAAAAGTGCGCAGCAAGCAGATTGGATGTGCTGCTGTACGTGACGCAGAAAAATGTCCTTGCGGCATAGGCTTTCGTCTGTTATAATTCAGCGGTGAATTACGCATAAACTGTCCCGGAACATGCGGACAAACCAAGGAGGAATCAGTATGGCAACAATTACTGCAGGAGATTTCCGCAATGGCATGACCATTGAATATGACGGAAACGTCGTCCAGATCATTGAATTCCAGCACGTGAAGCCTGGCAAGGGTGCTGCATTTGTCCGGACAAAGATGAAAAACATCAAGGGTGGCGGCGTGGTTGAAACCAGCTTCCGTCCCACCGAAAAGTTCGAGTCCGCTCACATCGACCGCAAGGATATGCAGTATCTGTATAACGATGGCGATCTGTACTACTTCATGGACAACGAGACCTACGATCAGATCGCGCTGGCGAAGGATACCATTGGCGATGCGTTAAAGTTCGTCAAGGAAAACGACACCGTAAAGATCGTTTCCCACAAGGGCAACGTGTTCGCTGTTGAACCGCCGCTGTTCGTGGAACTGGATGTTATCGACACCGAGCCTGGCTTCAAGGGTGATACCGCTACCGGCGCCAACAAGCCCGCAACGGTGGAAACCGGCGCACAGGTTAACGTGCCGCTGTTCGTCAGCACCGGCGATAAGATCAAGATCGATACCCGTACCGGCGAGTATCTGTCCCGCGTCTAATCGGACATTTTTGAAAAGAGCGCCGGAAGGGCGCGAATCAAAGAAAGATTTAAGAGCCTTCCGATTTGTATCGGAAGGCTCTTCCTGTTTACAGATGTCTATGGTTTTCTGATGAGCCATGCATGACAGACTCGCAAACGCAGGCGTTTGCTCGTTGTCACGGCATTCGCGCAAAATGAAAGGAGCCTCCGTAGAGACTCCTTCGTAAAAAGCTGGCAACCGGAATCGAACCGGTGACCTCCTCACTACCAATGAGGTGCGCTACCTTCTGTGCCATGCCAGCGCGTCTGCCGTAAGCCGACTTAAAGAATATACTAAACTTCCAATCATATGTCAAGAGGAGAATTCAATGTTTGAAAAAAAACCTTTCGTAACCAAAGAAAAGGCAGAAGAAATCGCCGCTTCCATCCCCACACCCTTCCATTTATATGATGAAAAGGGCCTGCGGGCCAATGCTCAGGCCGTGAAGGAAGCTTTTGCCTGGAATCCCGGATTCCGTGAGTATTTCGCGGTGAAGGCCACGCCCAATCCGTTCCTGATCAACATCCTGCGGGAGTATGGCTGCGGTGTGGACTGCTCTTCCTTAACGGAACTGATGCTTTCCGAAGCCATTGGGATCAGAGGAGAGGAGATTATGTTTTCCTCCAATGATACCCCGGCGGAAGAGTTTGCCTATGCGGATAAGTTAGGCGCCATCATCAACCTGGACGATATCACCCACATCGATTTCCTGGAGCAGACCATCGGTCACATTCCGGAACTGGTCAGCTGCCGCTACAATCCGGGCGGTGTCTATGCGGTGAGCAATGACATCATGGACAATCCGGGCGATGCAAAATACGGTATGACCACCGAGCAGATCAAGGTTGCCTACCGCACCTTAAAGGAGAAGGGCGCGAAGCGTTTCGGTATCCATGCCTTCTTAGTCAGCAATACCGTGACCAACGATTATTATCCCATGCTGGCGAAAACCCTCTTTACGCTGGTGCGGGAAATCGCCGAGGAGACCGGCTGCCACTTTGATTTCGTAAACCTGTCCGGCGGCGTGGGCATTCCCTACCGTCCCGGCCAGACACCCAACGATATCCGCGTCATCGGCGAAGGAGTGCGCAAGGCTTATGAAGAGATTCTGGTGCCCGCCGGTATGGGCGACGTGGCCATCTACACAGAGATGGGCCGCTTTATGATGGGCCCCTACGGCGGACTGGTGACCCGCGCCATTCATGAAAAGCACACCTATAAAGAGTACATCGGCGTGGACGCCTGCGCTGCAAACCTGATGCGTCCGGCCATGTATGGTGCTTACCATCATATCACGGTGCTGGGCAAAGAGGATGCTCCCTGCGATCATGTCTATGACGTGACCGGATCCCTGTGCGAAAACAACGACAAATTCGCCATCGACCGGGAACTGCCGGAAATTGCCATGGGAGACCTGCTGTTCATCCACGATACCGGCGCCCACGGCTATTCCATGGGATACAACTACAACGGACGCCTGCGCTCAGCGGAAGTGCTGCTGAAAGAAGATGGCAGCTTCAAACTGATCCGCCGCGCCGAAACGCCGGCAGACTATTTTGCCACGTTAAAGGACCTGGTGGACTTCTCCGGCGTGCTGTGAGAGAGAACTTGTCATTCCGATATTCTTGTGCTATGATACCTGTTACTGCAGGAGTGGCGGAATGGCAGACGCATCAGACTCAAAATCTGACGTAGGTGACTACGTGTGGGTTCAAGTCCCATCTCCTGCACTTTATGAGAACCAGGCGTTTTGCCTGGTTCTTATCACAAGAAGCGATAAACCCGTGGGTTCAAGGTCTTATGAAATTTTTTAAACTGAACGAGGATTCGTTCCGGTGTGTGATCACATCAGAAGAACTGCATCAGTACCATGTGACGCTTGAGGAGATCGTCGAGGATCAGAGCAAAGCGCAGCTTCTGCTGCTGTTTATTCTGCAGGAAGCAGAGCATCAGCTGGGCATGCAGCTTTCGGAGACATCCCTGGCGATCCGTGTGGAGATGCAGAAAAACGGAGATGTGGCGCTGGTGATTCATTCCGGCGAGAAGAACATCCGCAAGCAGGTGGAAGATATGCTTTCCGAAAACGGTTCGGCGGATGATTCTCACGATGCAGCCAAAGAGCCGGGCGCCGGCAGAGAAGAGAGCACCCATACCTCGTCTTCCAAAAAAGGTAAGGATTCGGACGATCAGAATCCTTTTGCGCCGGACAGCGAACTGGCCAAGCGGATCCGGAATCTCATCGCAAGACGCATTCGTGAAGCCACGGAAGACGTCAAGGACGCGGAGGAGATCGACCTGTCCCAGACGCCGCCGGATGCGGGAGACATGGCTGTGGAGCGCATGGCCCGCAGCATGATTCATGAGAATGAGGAACTGTCCGGACTGCTGCTGCGTCCCCTGTGGGCGGAATTTGACTCCGTGGATCAGGCGGCCAGCATGGCAGAGCAGATGGAGGGCTGTGACGATGTGCCCTCGACACTGTATCTGATGGACCACATTTATTACCTGCGGATGGATTTCCGGGATTTCCGCGAAATCCTGGCGGAATCCCTGTTTCCCATTGCCGAATACAGCACGCTGATGTATGCTGATCACGCCGGAATGACGTCGTTAACAGAGCATGCCCGGTGTCTTCTGCCGGAATATGCACTGCGCACACTGCACGCCATGCAAAGATTTCGTTGATTTTCACAAATTTGTAACAAATCGCAGATCTTGTGTGATTTGGGGTAGATTTTTGAATAGATATTGTGTATAATGGGCTCGTCACATTGATGAGTCCATTTCTTTTTGAAATGATTTCGTAATATATTCGGATGAAACGCCAGAGTTCGATGCAAAACGATTCGTGCTTCCGGCGATGAATCATATACAGGAGACCGCCATGCTTTTTTCTTCAAAACAGGAGAAGAAAATCGGCAGAAATGTCAATAAAGACATTCTGCTTTGCGCCACCACCAATCCCGGCGTGGAAGAACGTGCTTCCAACGCGCTGATTGGAAATTCCATTTCCATCTCCAAACGCTGGCGCACCATCCCGCTGTTCGAGCGCAACGCCTATCAGGGCGCCCGCCGCATCTGCGAGATTTCCATCAACCGCAACGAATACAGCCGCGCACGGCGGATCATCGAAAATCTTCCGTCTTCCTGCCAGGATCGTCTGTTTGTCCATGTGCGTTAAAACCGCTGGATGACACCAGCAGGCAGGTTATACATCTCATAAAACGATTTACAGGCAGCCCGCAAGGCTGCCTGTCTTTTTGCTTTCACATACTTGCCCACAGCCGGGAAAACAGGTATACTGTTAATTCCGCGGCATCCCGCGGGATGAAACATGTAAATACAGATTTGCAACAGAAACAGATAAGAGGATTTCATGTCCAGAAAAGCGCTGTTTTTTGACATCGATGGAACTTTAATTGATCACAGCGGAACCTTCGCTGCATCCGCGGCGGACGCCCTTCGCCGCGCACAGAACGCCGGTCATGTAATTGCCCTGGCCACCGGCCGCAATTACGTGCAGGTGTATCCGGTTTTAAAAGAGTTCGGCTTTGACGCCATGGTGACGGCGGCCGGAGCTTACGTTCTCTGCGATGGAAACGAAGTGTTCAATCTGTCCATCCCCGAAGAACAGCTGGCGGTGGTTTACCGTTTCTTTAACGACAACGATCTGCCCATCGGCCTGCAGGGCAGAGATGGCACTTACGTCACGGAAAGTGGATATCGACAGATGCGGGAACGTTTTGAAGACATGGGAGTCGCTCTGCTGCAGATTCAGACCATCATGAACAGCGTTACGGTGATCACGGATGTCCGGGAAGCGAAAAACGTCCAGAAGATGTTTTACAACCGGGTGGCACCCACGGTGGCCGAAGTGCAGGCAGCGGTGGGAGACTATTTCTTTGTGGCGCCTTCCAGTTTTGGCACCGGTGCGGACGAGCACAGCGGGGAAATCACTGTCCGGGGCATTGATAAGCCGGTGGGCATTTTAAAGGCCTTAGATTACTATGGGATCGCCAAGGAGGATGCTTATGCCTTCGGCGATGCGGCCAACGACATCAGCATGATGCGGGCTGTGGGCTGCGGCGTGGCCATGGGCAACGCCTGGGACGAAGTCAAGGCGGCAGCGGATTATGTGACCACGGGCATCGACGAAGATGGAATTGCCAAGGCCATGGAAGCCCTGCATCTGATCTGAAAATGCTGGATTTTAGCTGCCGGGCAGGGGGTTGTCTGTACGCAACCAGCAGATGAACGAGCACAGGAAAGAAAACAGAAGAAGAATCTGCGGTTTTTTATGCGGATTCTTCTTTTTTTATTGCATTTTTCGGCGGTTTCGTATAGATTATACAGGTGACAAAAAGAGCCTTTGCAGTGCGTTTTCGAAAGCAGACAAACGGAAAGGCTTTTTATAAAAAGGGGTTGCAGGAGCACAGGGGAAGTGTACTCCTGTACTTTTGCGCGTTGAATTAGTAAATTAAGAGGAAAAGACCATGAAAAGCGACAATATGAAATCCGGAATGCAGCAGGCTCCGGCGCGCAGCCTTTTAAACGCGCTGGGTTACACAGCCGAAGAGCAGAAGCGGCCCATGGTGGGTATCGTCAGCTCCTATAACGAGATCGTTCCGGGTCACATGAATCTGGACAAGATCACCGAAGCGGTGAAGCTGGGTGTGGCGGAAGCCGGCGGTACGCCGGTGGTGTTCCCGGCCATTGCGGTGTGCGATGGCATCGCCATGGGTCACATCGGCATGAAGTATTCTCTGGTAACCCGTGACCTGATTGCGGATTCCACCGAGTGCATGGCCATTGCCCATCAGTTTGACGCCCTGGTGATGATCCCCAACTGCGACAAAAACGTGCCCGGTCTTCTGATGGCAGCGGCCCGTATCAATGTCCCCACCGTGTTTGTTTCCGGCGGTCCCATGCTGGCCGGCCACGTGCGCGGACAGAAGCGCTCCCTTTCTTCCATGTTTGAGGCCGTTGGCGCTCATGCCGCCGGCACCATGACGGAAGAGGACGTGCGTGACTTCGAAGAAAACGTCTGCCCCACCTGCGGTTCCTGCTCCGGCATGTACACGGCCAACTCCATGAACTGCCTGACGGAAGCCTTAGGCATGGGCCTGCGGGGCAACGGCACCATTCCGGCGGTTTACTCCGAGCGTCTGCGTTTAGCCAAGCGCGCCGGCTACGCCGTGATGGACCTGTGGCGCAACAACATCTGCCCCCGGGACATTATGACCAAGGAAGCCATCATCAACGCCCTGACCGTGGACATGGCTTTAGGATGCTCCACCAACTCTATGCTGCATCTGCCGGCCATCGCCCATGAAATCGGTTTTGATTTCGATATTTCCTACGCCAATCCGATTTCCGAAAAGACCCCGAACCTCTGCCATTTAGCACCGGCAGGCCCCACCTACATGGAGGACTTAAACGAGGCCGGCGGTGTCTATGCGGTGATGAAGGAGTTGGCAGACATCGGTCTGTTAAACACCGACTGCATGACCGTGACCGGAAAGACCATCGGCGAGAACATTGCCAATGCGGTGAACAAGAATCCGGAAGTCATCCGTCCGGTGGACAATCCCTATTCCAAGACCGGCGGTCTTGCGGTGTTAAAGGGCAACTTAGCCCCCGACGGTTCCGTGGTCAAGCGTTCCGCCGTGGTGGAAGAGATGATGGTGCACACCGGCCCGGCCCGGGTGTTTGACTGTGAAGAAGATGCCATCGCTGCCATCAAGGGCGGCGCCATCGTCCCCGGCGACGTGGTGGTGATCCGTTACGAAGGCCCCAAGGGCGGCCCGGGTATGCGCGAGATGTTAAATCCCACCTCCGCCATTGCCGGTATGGGCTTAGGCTCCTCTGTGGCACTGATCACCGACGGCCGGTTCTCCGGCGCTTCCCGCGGCGCGTCCATCGGCCATGTTTCTCCGGAAGCGGCTGTGGGCGGTCCCATCGCGCTGGTGGAAGAGGGCGATCTGATTTCCATTGACATTCCGAACATGACCCTGTCTCTTCAGGTGTCCGACGAGGAACTGGCAAAGCGCAAGGCGGCATGGACGCCCAGAGAGCCGAAGGTTACCACCGGCTATCTGCGCCGCTATCAGTCCATGGTTACCAGCGGAAACCGCGGTGCCATCCTGCTTCCGCCGGAAGCCTAAGGCAATAACGTCATATTTATAACGTTGTTCTAAATACACTGCATTTCATAATCGCAGCGGTCTTCTCCGGCATCGATGCCCGGGACGGCACGTCTGCAGAAAGGAACAGTTCATGCAGCAGAACGGCTCACAGATCGTGGTCAACTGCCTGATCGAACAGGGAGTGGACACCGTCTTCGGTTTTCCCGGCGGCGCGATCTTAAATGTTTACGACGAGCTCTACAAGCGCAGCGATGAAATCCGTCACGTGCTGACCAGTCACGAACAGGGTGCCTCCCATGCAGCGGACGGCTATGCCCGCGCCACCGGTAAGGTGGGTGTGTGTCTGGCAACCAGCGGACCGGGTGCTACGAACCTGGTCACCGGCATTGCCACGGCTTACATGGATTCCATCCCGATGGTGGCCATCACCTGCAACGTGGGTGTCTCCCTTCTGGGCAAGGATTCCTTCCAGGAAGTGGATATCGCCGGCATCACCATGCCGATTACCAAGCACAATTTCATCGTAAAAGATGTAAAGGATCTGGCGAAAACCATCCGCCGCGCCTTCCGCATCGCCCGCACAGGGCGGCCGGGACCGGTGCTGGTGGACATTCCGAAGAACGTGACCGACGCCAAGTGCGATTACGTTCCGGAGAAGATCGAGCGGCCTGTGCCCAAGACAGACCTGATCACCGACGAGGCTCTGGACAGGGCGGTGCGTATGATCCGCTCCTCCCAGCGTCCCATGGTTTTCGTGGGCGGCGGTGCTGTGACATCCGGGGCAACCGAGACGCTGAAAGAATTTGTGGAGCTGATCGACGCGCCGGTGTGCGATTCCCTGATGGGCAAGGGCGCGTTTAACGGAAATGATTCCCGCTATACCGGCATGCTGGGCATGCACGGAACCAAGGCGTCCAACTTCAGCGTCAGCCAGTGCGATCTTCTGATTGCCGTGGGTACCCGCTTCTCAGACCGGGTGCTGGGCAATCCCAAAACTTTCGCCAAGGACGCGCGGATCATTCAGATCGACGTGGATCCGGCGGAGATCAATAAAAACATCGCGGTAAACGCCGAAATCATCGGGGACGTGAATGAAGTGCTAAAACGGCTGATTCCCATGCTGCAGCAGCAGAATCACGCCGACTGGATGGCAAAGGTACGGGCCATGTGCCGTCAGTATCCGCTGGATATTCCGGAAGGCCTGTCCGGTCCCTACCTGGTGGACGAGATTTACCGTCAGACGGAAGGCGATGCCATCATCGTCACCGAAGTGGGTCAGCATCAGATGTGGGCGGCCCAGTTTTACCGCTACAGCCGGCCCCGGCAGTTTTTATCCTCCGGCGGCTTAGGCACCATGGGTTACGGCTTAGGAGCCTCCATCGGCGCTCAGATCGGCTGTCCGGATAAAAAGGTCATCAACATCGCCGGGGACGGCTGCTTCCGCATGAACATGAACGAGATTCTGACGGCTGTCCGCCAGCGCCTTCCCCTGATCGAAGTGGTGGTGAACAACCACGTGCTGGGTATGGTTCGCCAGTGGCAGAACCTGTTTTACGGACAGCGCTACTCCCACACGGTGCTGGATGACGGTGCGGATTTTGTGGGCATTGCCGAGGCTATGGGGGCTACGGCATATCGGGCCACAACCCGCCGGGAATTCGCCGACGCCTTAAAGCAGGCCTTAAAAGCCCAGGGACCGGTGGTCATCGACGCGGTGATCGACAGCGACGAAAAGGTATGGCCCATGGTTGCGCCGGGTGCGCCCATTGCGGAGGCCTTTGACGAATCGGATTTGAAGAACAAAGATCTGTAATAATCAGCTGGGACATAGAGGGGACAGACAAAAGAAAACCGGGACGGAAAACCGCGGCAAGAGAGGGCATCCGGACCAAGTGGAAAGGCCGGTTGGGGCAGTGCCTTTCCGACAGACTCGCAGGAGGAAAAGAAAGATGAGCAGAGTGTACAATTTTTCAGCAGGACCGGCCGTGCTTCCGGAAGAGGTTTTAAAGGAAGCTGCGGAAGAGATGATGGATTACCGCGGATGCGGCATGTCTGTCATGGAGATGTCCCACCGTTCCAAGATGTTCGATACCATCATTAAGGAAGCCGAGCAGGATCTGCGCGACCTGATGAACATCCCGGACAACTACAAGGTACTGTTTTTACAGGGCGGCGCTTCCCAGCAGTTCGCGGCGATCCCCATGAACCTGATGAAGAACCGCAAGGCCGGCTACATCATCACCGGTCAGTGGGCGAAGAAGGCCGCTCAGGAAGCCCGGATGTACGGTGAAGTGGTGGAACTGGCTTCCTCCGCTGACAAGACCTTCTCCTATATCCCGGATGTTTCCGATCTGGCTGTGACCGATGACATGGACTATGTCTACATCTGCCAGAACAACACCATCTACGGCACCCGTTTTCCGCAGCTGCCGGATACCAAGGGCAAGGATCTGATCGCCGATGTTTCTTCCATGTATCTGTCTGAGCCCATGGATGTTTCCAAGTATGGCATCGTCTATGGCGGCGTGCAGAAAAACGTGGGACCGGCCGGTATGGTTATCGACATCATCCGCGAAGATCTGATCACGGACGACGTTCTTCCGGGTACCCCCACCATGCTGAAGTTCAAGACCCAGGCGGACAACGATTCTCTGTACAACACGCCTCCCTGCTACACCATCTACATCTGCGGCAAGGTGTTCAAGTGGCTGAAGGCCATGGGCGGCTTAGAGGTCATGAAGGCCCGCAACGAAGAAAAGGCAGCCATCCTGTACAGCTTCCTTGACGAGAGCAAGCTGTTTACGGGTACCGTGCGCAAGGAAGACCGTTCTCTGATGAACGTGCCCTTCATCACCGGTGACGCTGATCTCGACGCAAAGTTCGTTGCCGAAGCAAAGGCAGCCGGCTTAGAGAACTTAAAGGGCCATCGCTCCGTGGGCGGCATGCGTGCCTCCATCTACAACGCCATGCCCAAGGCTGGCGTAGAAAAGCTGGTGGAGTTCATGGCAGACTTCGAGAAGAAGAATCTGAAATAAGCTGATTCTAACGCCAAAAGGCTGACGCCGCGCCACGCTGGCGTGGCGGTGGTGGAAAGAGTCAAAAGGGACAGTCCCCTTTGACTCATTTTGACCGGACATTTTCGATGAGTCAAAAGTGCCTGTCACTTTTGACTCATTCATACAAGGAAAAGAGGCTATTACATGTACAATTACGCAACCTTAAATCCCATCGCAAACGTTGGCTTAAAGCTGTTTTCCACCGATTACCGCAAGGTAGAGGATCCGGCGGAAGCGGAAGCCATCTTAGTCCGCAGCGCGAAGATGCACGACATGGAACTGTCTGACAAGGTTCTGGCCGTTGCCCGTGCCGGCGCCGGCGTCAACAACATCCCGCTGGATAAGTACGCCGAGCAGGGTATCGTGGTGTTCAACACCCCGGGTGCCAACGCCAACGCCGTCAAAGAGCTGGTGTTTGCCGGCATGCTTTTAGCCTGCCGTGACATCGTAGGCGGTATCGACTGGGTAAAGAACAACGTGGGCGACGCGGATATCGCCAAGAGCGCTGAGAGCGCCAAGAAGGCTTTTGCCGGCACCGAAATCAGCGGCAAGAAGCTGGGTATCATCGGCTTAGGCGCCATCGGCGTGCTGGTGGCCAATGCTGCCACCCATCTGGGCATGGAAGTTTACGGCTACGATCCCTACATCTCTGTGGATGCGGCCTGGAACCTGTCCCGCAGCGTCAAGCACGTGAATTCCGTGGACGAGATCTACGAGAACTGCGATTTCATTACCGTGCATGTGCCGCTGATGGATGCCACCAAGGGCATGATCGACAAAGCCGCCATCGAAAAGATGAAAGACGGCGTGGTGCTGTTAAACTTTGCCCGCGACGTGATCATGGACGAGAAGGCGGTCCTAGACGGCATCGCTGCCGGCAAGGTGCGCAAGTACGTTTCTGACTTTGCCAACCCCACCGTGGCCGGCAAGGACGGCGTGATCCTGATGCCCCACTTAGGCGCATCCACCGAAGAAGCGGAAGATAACTGCGCGGTTATGGCCGTCAAGGAACTTCGCAACTTCATCGAAAACGGCAACATCGTAAACTCCGTGAACTTCCCGGCCTGCGACAACGGCGTGTGCAAGACGGCTGCCCGTATCGGCGTGCTGCACTTAAACCGCAAGGGTATCTTAGGAAGCATCGCCACCATCATGGGCGACGCGGACATCAACGTTTCCGACATGATGAACAAGAGCCGCGGCGACTATGCCTACACCCTGCTTGACGCTGATGCGCCGGCAACGGAAGAGATCGTGGAAAAGATCAAAGCCATCGACGGCGTGATCCGCGTGCGCATCGTGAAATAACAATACAGTCCGAAGGAAATGAAAACTGCTGCCCGGTATATTCCGGGCAGCAGTTTTATGGTAGAATAAATGACACTGTAATGAACGGTCGATAAGGGACGGCAGGGTTGTCAAAGCCTGTGGACGATATGATTTTGGAGGAGATATGGCAATTGTAAAACCTTTCGCGGCGATTCGGCCCGCGCCGGAACTGGCCGCTGTCACGGCCGCTTTACCCTATGACGTTTACCACCGCGCGGAAGCGAAGGAATATGTGGCAGCGCATCCGCAGTCCTTCCTTCGCATCGACCGGCCGGAAACCAACTTTGATCCGGATTTTGACATGTACAGCGACGCGGCGTACGACAAGGCCGCAGAGCTTCTGTGGCAGGACGTAAAAGACGGCGTCTATGTGCAGGAGGACAAGCCCTGCTACTATCTGTACGAGCTGACCATGCAGGGGCGGACCCAGTCCGGCATCGTGGCCAAATGTGCCTTAGACGACTATTTAAACGGCGTGATTTTACGCCATGAAAACACGCTGCCGGCCAAGGAAGCGGACCGCATCCGGCACATCGACCGCTGCAACGCGCAGACGGGGCCGATTTTTCTGACCTATCGGGCAGATGAAACCATTCGGGCCATCACAGAAGAAGTGCGAAAGGGGGAAGCGCTTTATGAATTTACTTGTGAAGACGGGGTCACGCATCGGGTCTTTGTTATTCGGGAAGAACGGCAAATCCGGGATCTTGATGAAGCCTTCGCTGCTGTCGGCCATCTTTATATTGCTGACGGTCATCACCGGGCAGCTTCTGCTGTACGGGTGGGATGCGCTCGAAGAGAAGCGGCACGAGTGGCAGCTGAAAAAGCAGCAGAAGAAGGCCGCGAAGTAGCGCAGCCGGCGGATCCGGAATATGACTATCTCATGGCTGTGCTGTTCCCGGACGAGGAACTGCGCATCATGGACTACAACCGCCTGGTGCGGGATTTAAACGGTCTTTCCTCCGAGGAATTCTTCCGCCGCATGGCCCAGACGGTGGAAATCACCGTGCGCTCGCCGGAAACCATGTATCCCCAGCATCGGGGCCAGTTTACCATGTATCTGGATCACATGTGGTATTTGTGCACCTTCCGGGATGAAAGCCGGAACCTGGATCCGGTGCTGGGGCTGGATGTGTCCCTGCTGCAGAATCAGGTACTGCGTCCCATCTTAGGGATTGAAGATCCGGCAACGGATCCCCGCATTGACTTTATCGGCGGCATCCGGGGACTGGGCGAGCTGGAGCATCGCTGCGAAGAGGACGGAAAGGTGGCCTTTGCCATGTATCCCACCTCGGTGGCGGAACTGATGTCCGTGGCGGATGCAGGACGGCTGATGCCCCCCAAATCCACCTGGTTCGAACCGAAACTGCGAAGCGGATTATTTATACATAGGATTTGAAATGCATCAGGCATTTCAAATCCGGACAGCGCCCAGCGCCGAAGGCGCGTGCCCCGCGAAGCGGGGTTCTGACGCGATTTCCTTCATCGCGTCAGAAGGCACAGGATTTGAAATGTTAAGCGGCCTTCGGGCCGCTTTTTTTGACAGATCCGGCCGGAACAGATTGCGAAACGGCCCAAAATCAGCTAATATAATAAAGTTATGCATTCCAAACGAAATCTTAGAAAATGGAGATCGGATATGTTCCAGATTCCTGAAACTTACGAACTGTTAAAAACCGAAGCTTTAGAGGAAATTGCCTCCACAGGTTATCTTCTTCGCCATAAAAAATCCCAGGCCGTGCTGGCTCTGGTGGAGAACGAAGACGATAACAAGGTCTTTTCCATCGGCTTTCGCACGCCCCCGAAGGATTCCACCGGCGTGGCTCACATCATCGAGCACTCGGTGCTGTGCGGATCGAAAAAGTACCCGGTGAAGGATCCTTTTGTGGAGCTTTTAAAGACCTCCTTAAATACCTTCTTAAACGCCATGACCTATCCGGATAAGACCGTTTATCCTGTGGCAAGCTGCAACGACCGGGACTTTGCCAACCTGATGGATGTCTACCTGGATGCGGTTTTTTATCCCAATATCTACACCCGTCCCGAGATTTTCCGCCAGGAGGGCTGGCATTACGAGCTGGAATCCGCCGACAGCGATCTGGCCATCAACGGCGTGGTGTACAGCGAGATGAAGGGCGCCTTTTCCTCTCCGGACGAAGTGGCGGAGCGGGAGGTGTTGAATTCCCTGTTTCCGGATACGCCCTACGGCGTGGAAAGCGGCGGCGATCCGGCCAACATCCCGGATCTGACCTATGAAGCTTTTCTGGACTTCCACCGGAAATATTATCATCCCTCCAACAGCTATATTTATCTGTACGGCGACATGGATTTTGCCGAGCGTCTTACCTATCTGGACCGGGAATATCTGTCCGCCTTTGATGCCATTGAAGTGGATTCCGAAATCCCCATGCAGCAGGCCTTTGCGGCGCCGGTGCGGGCAGCAAAAGTATATCCTGTGTCCGGCGACGACGAAGAGGGCGGTTCCTATCTTTCCTGGAACATGGTCTGCGGCGATGCGCTGAATGTGCGGGAAGTTCAGGCCATGTCCCTGCTGGAAACCTATCTGCTGGGCTCCGCCGCCGCGCCGGTGAAAAAGGCGCTGCAGGAAGCGGGCATCGGCACCGATGTTTTGGGCGGCTATGACCACGGTCTGCTGCAGCCCTATTTTTCCATTATCGCCAAGGGTGCCCGGGCCGATCAGGAGGAAGAATTCTTAAGCCTGGTGCGCAGTGTGCTGGAGAAGATCGTGGCCGAAGGCGCAGATCACGAAGCACTGCACGCCATGATCCGCACGGCCCAGTTCTCCCGCCGGGAGGCCGATTTTGCCCAGTTCCCCAAGGGACTGATGTATGGCCTGGATCTCATGGACAGCTGGCTGTACGACAAGAGTGAGCCCTTCCTGTACATGCACGTGTTAAAGGCCTACGAGGAGCTGGATGCGTCCATCGAGCAGGGCGCCATCGAGCAGATGATCCAGAAGATGCTTCTGAACAATCCCCACAGCAGCATCCTTCGGATGGATCCCGAACCGGGCCTGGAGACGAAGCGTCAGGAAGCCCTGGCAAAGCGGCTGGCGGATTATAAGGCCACGCTTTCCGATGATCAGATTCAGAAAATGGTGGAAGATACGGCTCACCTGGTGACCTACCAGAGCGAGGAGTCCACGCCGGAAGAACTGGCCACCCTGCCCAAGCTGTCCCGAAAGGACATCCGCCGCAGCGTGCGTCCCATCGACATCGCCGCTGAAACCTGTGACGGCATCGAAGTGCTTACCTCAGAAGTGCCCTCCAACGGCATTCTCTACATTCAGCTGATGTTTGATGCCCTTCATGTGCCCTTTGAGGAAACGCCTTATCTGAAACTGCTTTCCCGTATGGCGGGCCGGGTGAACACCGAAAACTACGACTACGGCACGCTGGAAACCAAGAGCCGCATGGTCTTAGGCAGCATCGCCACCGGCTTAGAGCAGTTCAACCGCACAGACGAATCCAAGCGCCGCATGTTCTATACCTTAAGCGCGCGTCTGATGGAAGAGGATCTGGAAAAAGCCATGCCCTTCGTGGAAGAGCATCTGCTGCGGATGGATTTTTCCGATGCCAAGCGTCTGCATACCTTAATTGATGCGGAAAACGCCCAGGTGAAAAACACCCTGTTGGAGCGGGGAAATGCCTACGCCCAGCGCCGGCTGGCTGCCCATATTTCCATCGGCGGACGGATTTTAGACGCCTGCGCCGGTATCGGTTATGTGCAGTGGCTGCAGGAACTGGCGGATCGGTTCGCCAAAGACGAAGCGGCCGCGGCAGCGGAACTGGCAGATCATTTTGCACGGCTGCAGCGGGCCGTTCTCTGCCGGGAGCATCTGACCATTTCGGTGGGCGGTTCGAAGGCCGGATGTGCGGCGGCGAAACAGCAGCTGCTGGCCTTTGCGGATCAGCTGGGCACCGACGAAAGCGGATGGCAGTTAGGTGACGTGGAACTGATCACCGAAAACGAGGGTATCGCCACTGCCTCGGCCGTACAGTATGTGGGCCGGGCCGGAAACTACCTTCAGGAAGGGTTTGCCTACAACGGATCCATGCATGTGGCCCGCACCATCTTAGGCCTGGATTATTTCTGGATCGAAGTGCGCGTCAAGGGCACAGCCTACGGATGCAGCGGCGGCATGGACCGGGAAGGCAATGCTTTCATGGTGTCCTACCGGGATCCACAGCTGGCACGCACCATTGAAATCTTTGACAAAACCGGAGAGTACCTGCGCAGTTTTGACGCGGACGAGGAGACCATGGAAGGCTTCCTCATCGGCACAGCCGGATCGCTGGATACGCCCCTGACCCCCACCATGCGTATCGACCGGGCCATCGGCCTCTATTACGCCGGGATCTCGGAAGAGCAGCTGCAGAAGGAACGGGATGAGATGTTAGACACCACGGCGGAAGATATCCGCGCCCTGGCGGATCTGACGGACGCAGCTCTTTCCCAGGGCTGCCTGTGTGTGGTGGGAAGCGAAAGCGCCATCGAAGAGAATAAAGATCGTTTTGACCGGATTTGGCATCTTTGATCTGCCGGTGCATCGGTTCAAAACAGGAACTAAAAATAAAGATCCGTAAAAAGCGATGATGCGAAATCTCGTGCGCTTCGCTTTATCAGGAGAAAAGATACATGGCAAATACATACAAAGCCGGATTTGTGGGACTGATCGGCCGCCCCAACGTGGGAAAGTCCACGCTGATGAACACCTTAGTCGGGCAGAAAATCGCCATCACGTCCAAAAAGCCCCAGACCACCCGCAGCCGCATCCGCACGGTTTACACCGACAGCGATCGGGGACAGATCATCTTTACTGATACGCCGGGCATGCACCAGGCGAAAAACAAGCTGGGGGAATACATGGTCCGGGAAGCCGAACACGTTTTAGGCGACGCGGACGTGCTCTGCTGGCTGGTGGAGCCGGAAACGAAAATCGGCGCCGGTGACCGGCACATTTTAGACGAACTTGCCGGGGTGGATATTCCGGTGTTCCTTGTCATCAACAAAATCGATTCCGTCCCGGGCGAGCGGGTCTTTGAGATTATCGACGCCTGGCGTAAGGAATATGACTTTGCCGAGATCCTGCCGGTATGCGCCCGCAGCGGCAAAGGATGTGACGAACTCATCGACACCCTGTATTCCTACCTTCCGGAGGGAGAGCCCTTCTTTGATGAAGACACCGTAACGGATCAGCCTATGCGCCAGATCGCGGCGGAAATCATCCGGGAAAAGGCGCTGCACGCCTTAGACGCCGAGGTGCCCCACGGCATCGCGGTGGCCATCGACGAGATGAAGGAAAAGCAAAACGGCAGCTGGGACATTGCGGCCACCATCATCTGCGAGCGGGATTCCCATAAGGGCATCATCATCGGCAA
>JAZPYY010000011.1:0-11437 GCA_045544375.1 Shuttleworthella sp. | reverse complement strand
TGAATTATATCAGGTAGAGGCACCAGGCTAGTGCCATTAAAGAGCCGGTATGCGAGGGCATATCGGAGATTTATAAATATCAACCATGAAGTTGAAAATAGCCAAGGCAGGATATCCATATGACTCTTCGAGAACTTTCTGTTGGCAAATCAGCCACCGTTATCAGCGTGGGAGGCGAGGGCGCGCTCCGTCAGCATTTTCTGGACATGGGCGTCATTCCCGGCGCTGAGATTACCGTGGTAAAATACGCTCCCATGGGCGATCCCGTGGAACTTCTGATTCACGGCTATGAACTGACCCTGCGTCTGGACGACGCAGAGAAAATCGAGGTTTTAGAACTTTCCGCCGCTGAGCCGGCGCCGGAGGATCTTCCCCGTCACCGTGCGAAGGTGGATCATCCGGGTCTCGGTGAAGGCGGCAAATTCCATCCCAAGGGAACCGGCACGCCGCTCCCCGATTCGGAGACCTTAACCTTTGCTCTGGTGGGCAACCAGAACAGCGGTAAGACCACCCTCTTTAACCAGCTCACCGGATCCCGGCAGCACGTGGGCAACTTCCCCGGCGTAACCGTCTCCCGCAAGGACGGGGCGATTTTAGGTCATGAGAATACGCTGATCACTGACCTTCCGGGCATCTATTCCATGTCTCCCTACTCCAGTGAGGAGCTGATCTCCCGGGATTTCGTGCTGAAAAACAAGCCCCACGCCATCATCAACATCGTGGACGCTTCCAATATCGAGCGCAACCTGTATCTGACCATGCAGCTGCTGGAAATGCAGATTCCCGTGGTGGTGGCCTTAAATATGATGGACGAAGTCACCGGCAACGGCGGCGTCATCCACGTCAACCAGATGGAAGCCATGCTGGGCGTGCCCGTGGTGCCCATTTCAGCGGCGAAAAATGAAGGCATCAGCGAGCTTGTGGATCACGCGCTGCACATCGCGAAATATCAGGAAAAACCCGCCCGACAGGATTTCTGCGACCAGAACGATCACGGCGGCGCCGTACACCGCTGTCTTCACGCCACGAGCCACCTGATCGAGGATCACGCTTCCGCCGCCGGCATTCCGGTGCGGTTTGCCGCGTCGAAGCTCATCGAGGGCGATCCCCATATCTTGGAACAGCTGGGTCTGGAGGAAAACGAAAAGGAAACCCTGGAGCACATCACGCTGCAGATGGAGCGGGAACGCGGCCTTGACCGCAGCGCGGCCATTGCGGATATGCGGTTTTCCTTTATCACCAAGGTGTGCAAAGAGTGCGTGGTCAAGCCCCGAGAAAGCAAGGAGCACGCCCGCAGCCAGCGCATGGACCGGGTGCTCACCGGCAAATACACCGCCATCCCCGTGTTTATCGGCGTTATGGCCCTGGTGTTCTGGCTGACCTTTAACGTCATCGGTGCCTGGCTGCAGGGACTGCTGGAAACCGGCATCGGCGCCCTGACGGATTTCGCGGATCAGGCCATGACCGCTGCCGGCGTCAACGAAGCCCTGCACAGCCTGATTGTCAACGGCATTTTTGAAGGCGTGGGAAGTGTGTTAAGCTTCCTTCCCATCATCGTGACCATGTTCTTCTTCCTGTCCCTGCTGGAAGACAGCGGATACATCGCCCGGGTGGCTTTCTTTATGGATAAGCTGCTGCGCAGGCTGGGTCTGTCCGGCCGCAGCATCGTGCCCCTTCTGATCGGTTTCGGCTGCACGGTTCCCGCCGTCATGTCCACCCGCACCCTTCCCAGTGAACGGGACCGGCGCATGACCATCCTGCTCACTCCCTTTATGAGCTGCACGGCGAAGCTTCCGATCTACGCCTTCTTCATCAACGCCTTCTTCCCCGGAAAGGGCGCCCTGATTATGACGTCGCTGTACGTGCTTGGCATACTGGTGGGCATTCTTGTAGCTTTGGTCTTTAAGCGGACCCTGTTTACCGGCGAAGCCGTGCCCTTTGTGATGGAGCTTCCCAACTACCGGCTGCCCAGCCCCCGCAACGTTCTGCTGCTGCTCTGGGAGAAATCTAAGGATTTCCTGCAGCGGGCCTTTTCCATCATCCTGATTGCCACCGTGGCCGTCTGGTTCTTAAAGAGCTTTGACTTCCACTTTAACATGGTGACCGACGCCCACGAAAGCATCCTTGCCTGGGCTGCCGGCCTTCTGGTTCCTCTGTTTGCCCCCACAGGTCTGGGGGACTGGCGGATCGTCACCTCTTTGATCAGCGGTTTTATGGCAAAGGAAAGCGTGGTTTCCATCCTGCAGGTGCTGTACGGAAACGAAGCCGGTCTCTCTGCGGTCATGAGCCTTCAGACGGCGGTTCCCCTGCTGATCTTCAGCCTGCTGTATACCCCCTGCGTGGCGGCCATCGCCTCCATCCGCCGGGAACTGGGCACAAAGACTGCTGCCGGTGTGGTTTTATGGCAGTGCGCCATCGCCTGGGTATTTGCTTTCGCGGCCCATCTTCTGCTTCTGGCATTCTAGCGGCAGAATGAAATTAACGGATCGATTGATCTCTGATCCGGTTCCACGCCTCCCGCGGTGTGCATCGCCGGAGCAATGACCTTTTCTAAAACAGTGAAAAAGACAGGTACATCATGAGTATTGCGGATCTGATTCTGATTGCATTGATTGACGCCGCGCTTTTTGGCGCAGTACGGCATCTTCGAAATAATAAAAACAGCCGCGGCTGCAGCTGCGGCTGTACAAATTGTGATCTGTGTAGCAATAAGCCATGCGCGGACGAGTAGAAAACAGCGATGCAAACAGCAGATTAAAGCCATATTCTGTTGTTGGGCATGCCCGCATTCATCTGTCTGTAATAGTTTTCCTTTCCATAGACGCCGGGGCCCATGCCATAATAGGAAACATCACTGAATTTCTTCGCCAGCTGAGGATCGTAGGTCAGTCCGTCAATCTCTACCCAGCCGTGGGTGATCCCGCTGCAGACACATACATTTTCATAGCCCAACGCCTTTGCCATGTAGGCGAAGGCCGATGCATAGGAATAACAGTTTCCGGCGTGATTGTCGAAATAATAGCTGGCGTAGCGAACCGTCCAGTCGGCGCCGTGATAATGGGGGATCCAGGGATTGTATTCCTCAGCAGAACGGAAGCTGCTAAAGCAAGCCGCAAGTTTCTGCTCCCGGGTCATATCCGGCGTGGTAACGGAATCAATATACGCCTTTGCCCGCCGCAGCATGGGATCAATAATCACATCCCGGAAAGGATCTTCCACCTGGGTTTCCGCCACCGGTTCCGAAACACCGTCACCGCCGAACACATGGGCCTGCACCCGGTAATTGCCCCGGATGCCCTGGTGGTTTTCGTAGGTGGCCGTCACCCGCCAGCTGCCGTCAGCCTGCAGGGAGGCGTCATACCAGCCCACACTTGCGTTGTTCCCGTCGATACCGGCAATGATCAGCACCCGCTGCACGCCGCCGGGCGCAGAAGCGCTGCGCAGAACCACGTCAAAGGTGCCGTTCTCATACGAGAGATTCACGATAGACAGCTCTGTCGGCGCCTCGGCCGGAGCTGTCTGTCCGCCCCCTGCCGCGTACCAGGCGATATTTTCATCCCGCCACAGTCCCGTATTCAGCAGGACGGAACGCTCGTTGGCATCCAGTGTGTAGTGATGAGAGCCAATGGAAAGCTGGGGCGAAAACAGCCGGTAGACCGGAATGGCGTCCTCTCCGGCAGAATACCAGCAGATGTCTTCCTGCTGCCATCCCTGGGAGGGAAGGGTCTGATATTCGTTGAAATCTGCGGTATACAGATGCTCTTTGGAGTAGGGATTAAACAGGCGATACACCGGGGCGCCGTCCGCCGGTGCCATCCAGCTGATGCCTTCATACACCCAGGCGCCCTGCTGGGTCAGCACGTTCACCTCATTGGCATCCCTGGTAAAAAGATGCTCATGAGTGGGGCGATAATAAAGACGGTAGATGGGGATCAGCGCCTCTTCTGTCGGTGCAGCGGTCTCTGTCTCAGTGGTTTCCTCTGCCAGAACCCGCGCTCCCCTTTCGGGAAGCATCCAAAGGCAAAGGGTTATCAAAAGAAACATTCCGATGCATGCAGTTAAAACTCTTCGAGTTTGACACATTGTTTTATTCCATTCTTTCCCAGTCCGACAAGATCAAATCATAATACTACAAAAAAATAACGGAAGCCATTTTATCACACTTTCGAACAGATGGCGCAGTTATTTTTATTCTTCTTCCTCTCGCGGCGGCATCCACAGAAACAGCCCGTGACCCAGTGCAAAGCACTGCAGCAGTCCGGTCATCTGCCCCTGGGGATCATACACCGTCATATAGGTACTGTCGCCTTCCAGATCTATCATGGTGTTCTTTTCCTCAAAAAACACCCGCAGCATCCCGTTTTGCAGAAGTTTCTCTGTCCGGCTGACAAAAGTCTTTGGATCGGGATTGGTCTCCCAGGTTTCACCTCCGTCAAAAGTGACAGTCATGTGGTAATAGCAGTTCAGCAGCAGGAGGATCTCTGCAAACTTATGGTACAGTTCTGTGCGCTGGGGAGTCTGCATAAGGTAATGCTCCACGGCAAAATACTGTCCGCCGGCATTTTTGGGTATCTGCATGGGAAAGGGATCCATGATCCCGCAGGGACCGTTCAGCAGATTCTCCACCTGTTCCATAAGTTCTTTTTTCTTTTGCTCATCACGCACCAGCAAATTGTGCCTCCTCATACTTCTTCAGGTGTTTTCTGTGGCACACCGGCTTTTGTCCGGCGGATCATCCTTTCGCCTGCTTACCGCTTTATCCCCAGCATCTTTCGGATGTCGGTGTCCTTTGCCTTGGGATAGTACGCCTGAATCTGATCCATAATCAGTTTCCAGGATTCTTCGGGATCCGCCGTATAACCGGAGGTCACAAAGTCATATCCCCACTTGGTTTCCGGTGTCTCCATCACCGCGATGTGCCATCCGTAGGCCTGGCCTTTTTTGTTCCGCTTCTGCTGAAAATCGCCCATCAGAAGATACATCTGCATCTGCAGCTGGGTCATGACCCCTTCAAATCCCTTTTCGCCGCCTTTTCCGAAGCCGGCTTCCTCGCGGATTTCATAGCCCATCAGGCTGCGCCCCTGCATCTGATCGTCGGGGGCAAAGGCTTCCATCACCTTTTTGGCCCGGTAGGATGCAAAGCCATCCTCATAAAGGGCGTCAAAATCATAGCCGTTGCGCCGATAGTTGGCAAATACCGGGAACCAGTCTTTGGAAATGAAACCTGCCTTCTTATCGAAAAACTTGCCGTAGGCGATATCCGGATGGGACGCCAGCACCTGCCGCCACTCCCAGGGATCGTGATCCGGATTGCCATCCCACCAGGCACCCGGCGTGGTCTGTTCTTCCACGGAAAAACCTTCGATGGAATTGGAAAACAGCGGCAGAAAGCCCTGTTCCCGAACGCGCTGCACCAGATCTTCTGCAGTCACCAGCCGCCGGGGATCCCGCAGGCTGCAGCCTTTCATGTAAAAAACACCGTCAATAACTTCCATTCTATGTTCTCTTCAATCCTTTTCAGATTCTTTTTAAACGACATCTGACCGGCAAATCTGGCGCCTTTGCAGTGCCATCAAAGCAGATCTCTGCCGGTCAGGAAAACTGTACCAGGCTGCCGATGGTTTCTGCAATCATGGCCAGTCCGGCTTCGTCAATAGCCTTAAAGCGGTTGGTCACCGGGCTGTCGATATCCAGCACGCCCACCAGTTTCCCATCGGAAAACAGGGGAAGCACGATCTCGGACAAGGATGCCTCGTCACAGGCGATGTGTCCTGGAAACGCGTGAACATCTTCCACCCGGATGATGCGCCGTTTCTGCACCGCCGTTCCACAGACGCCCCGGCCGATTTCGATGTGGATGCAGGCCGGCCGTCCCTGGAAGGGCCCCAGCACCAGCTTTCCGTTCCGCAGCAGGTAGAATCCGGCCCAGTTGATGTCCTCCATGGACTCAAACAGCAGCGCGGAAACATTTGAAAGAAACGCACCGAACCAGGGCTCGGTTTCAGCGAAGGAACGGATCTGCGCGTTCAGCAGTTTGTAATCGGTTTTCATCCAAAACTCCTTTCCCGGCAGTCTGAAATCTGTCATCCGCCGCATCGGCCTTTGACGGTCTGTCAAGCGACATCATCAGCGCCGGTCTGTCGGCGGTTGTCATGCGGCATCATTTGCGCCGTTTCAGCCGGCAGTTGTCATGCGACATCATTAGCGCCGTTTACACATCATCCCGAATCAGCAGCAGGCGGCCTTCCTTCACCGACACCATGGCGGTCTTTCCCGGCGTCACTTCGTTGCTGACTCCGTACTGATATTCGCAGGTAATCTCCGCATCCTGCAGGAGATACTTGGCGTTTTCCACCGTAATGCCCCGGGCCGTCCCCGTGATGTTTAACAGGGAGAAAAAGGGGAAGGTATCCTCAATATAGGCGGGCTCGGCGGAAACCAGCTCCATCTCGGAATAATCGTCCAGGATGGTGCCCTTCAGTCCCAGAGAATCCAGGTACACCAGAATGGAAACATTGCCCAGGGTGTGATCCAGACGTCCGCCGATCACCCCCACCAGCAGGAAAGTGTCAAAACCGCGCTGAACGGCTTCTTTTACGGCGTAAACGGTATCGGTGTCATCCTTCACCCGGGGAAGAACGATGGTTTCAATATCCAGATGGGGATTTTCACTGGAATCAAAATCGCCGACAATCAGATCCGGCGCGGCCTGCAGTCCCTCCATATGGCGGAAGCCGCTGTCACAGTAGATCATGAAATCGTCCTTCGTCAGCCGGCGGCGGATTTTTTCGTAATGATTGATGTCAGCTCCGCCGACGATCACACAGCGTTTCATCCGGTTCCTTTCTTTTCCTGTGGCGCGGTTCTTGCAGGCCGCAACACTATAAATAACGTTTCCGGGCTGGAATTCCGCGACATTTTTTGGCTTGTCAGCAAATAAGGTGTCAGCAAAAACGCCCGTCTTACTCACAATCCGTCTTATTGCATCTCAAAGAGAACGTCCACATCGCCGCTGCCCACGGCTTTGGCCAGTCTTTCAGGATCCTCAATCCATCCGATTCTCGTATAGGTGTAGGGTGTATCGAAGGATCTGTAGAAAATAACGATGCAATCGTCCCCGTACAGCATCAGATCTCCGGCTTCGATGCGTCCCACAGGCTGGGGATCGGCCGACAGAGTATCCAGCAGGTAAGCGTACTTCTCGTTCCCATTCAGCTCCGTCATCTCCATCAGAACCGAGGATGTTTCCGCAAAGGCCGATGCAGTGGGATTGTCGTCCAACGTCACCGTAAACGTCTCGCCGTTGATTTCCAATGTGATGGTCTGCATCTGTTTCTGTTCCAATGTAACTTCTCCTGCATCGTCAATGGAAGCTTCGTAAACCAGGGTTTCCGCAGGTGCCGTGGGTGAGGATGATATAACCGTCACCTGGGTATGACCGGCGGCCAGCCCCGTAAAGTCAATGATCACGCGATATCCGGCTCCGGTCATCTCCTCGTGATCTTCGCTCTCATATTCCTTTGTAACCGTATACTCCAGCAGAGACGGATCTGCGATGGAAACGTCGTATTCCGGACCGCCGCCGTCAAAGGAGGAGAACACCAGGGTCGCGCCGGAGGGATTATCTTCTGCATTGTGATCCTCAGAATCTTCCTCTCCCGGATCCTCCGATGCAGGAACGCCGGGCTCATAATAACTGTCCGGATCATATTTCGTTTTTCCGCATCCGAAAAGAAGCATGACAAATCCTCCAAGAAGAAGTGAAACCAGAAGCCATCGGCCTGCAGATTTCCGTTTACAGCCAGCGGCTCTTCTTTTCATTATCAACCTGACCTTTCCCGATCCTTTTCTGCTGCAGTTTTTATATATCGTGCGAAGGGGTTTTTGCCACCGATCGACCCATGTCTCCTGCGGTAAAATCCCCGCCTTCAGCGTCTGTTTTGCAAATATTATCCCCACATGATTTCGCGGAACTGCTTCAGCGCCGCTTCATCCGGCCGAATTTCAATGGCCCGCAGCGCTTCGTCCATCTGCTCCAACCGGGAGAAGCCCATCAGGGAAACCGACGGGAAGCTATAGCTTACGTTGTAGGCGTGCAGCACGCTGCTGACCGGAATGCCCTCCTTCGCCAGCTGTTCGATACGCTCGAAAATGCGGTCGTTGGTCTCGCACTGGTACTGAAAGCCCAGGAAAGGAGGCAGTTCGGCGCCGGCCACACGCTTGTGATAATAGCCATTGCACATGGTCTGTGCTGTCATCAGGCCAAGGCCGGTTTTCTCGTGATAATCCAGCAGTTTGCGGCTCATGCCCACCATGCCCATGCGAGCCATGATCATATCATTTTTCTTTGCCAGAGGCGCCACCATCTGGTTGCACACAAAGCCGGTCGCACCCTTCTTCGCCGCATAATCCGCCGCGGCCTGGATGCGTTCCAGCGTCCAGTTGGAGCAGCCGTAGTAACGGATTCTGCCGCGCTGCACCTGTTCTTCCAGCGCATCGATGATCTGCTCCACCGGCGTATTGGGATCATCCCGGTGCAGGAAATACAGGTCGATCACGTCGGTCTGAAGGCTGGACAGGCTCATGGAAAGGTCCTCTTCCAGCGCTTTGGGATTCACCCGGGGCTCACCCATGGTCGCCGTGGCCGCCTCAAAGGACGGATGGCAGCCCTTCGTGCAGAGGATCACGTGATTTCTGGTTCCCCGGGACGCCATCCATTCCCCGATGGTGCGCTCGCTGGGGCTCTCATCCTCCGGATTGGAGGATCCGTAAACGTGAGCCGTATCGATGACATTTCCGCCGTTCTCCAGCCAGTGATCCAGCTGGGCGAAGGCGTCCTCTTTGGAGATGGACGTTCCAAAACCGGCTGTTCCCAGGCCGATTTCCGAGCAGGTGAGATCCGTGTTGTTGTAAATGACCTTTTTCATGTGCAGTTCCTTTCCCTTTATAACAATAACTCCGTTCCATCATTGTCAGCCGCTCGCAGCCTGCCGTTTGGGGCAAAATGCGCAGCAAAATGAATGCCGTAAAAAGATTATTTCCCCAGATGCAGCATCTTCGCCGGAATGTGGCAGTATCCGCCTGGATTCTTGTCGAGATATTTCTGATGGTACTCCTCAGCGGAGCAAAAAATATCCAGCGGTTTCACTTCCACGGCCAACGGCTGGCCAAGGCGCTTTTCCTGCTCCTGGCAGACGGCTTCAATATCCTCCAGCAGCGACTCGTCCGTATAATAAATGCCGGTCCGGTACTGCTCCCCCTCGTCATGGCCCTGGCGGTTTACAGACAGCGGATCTATCACGAGGAAGTATTTCTCCAGAAGGCTGTTTAAGGAAATCACCGCCGGATCATACTCGATCCGAACGGTCTCTGCGTGACCGCTGCCCTTGCAGACCTCTTCATAAGATGGGGCCTCGGTTTTGCCGTTGGCATAACCGGTTTCGGTGGAAAGAACGCCGTCAAACTGGTCGAAGTATTTCTGGACGCCCCAGAAACAGCCGCCGGCGAGGTAAATGGTTTTTCTCTCTTCCATCATTTCTCCTTCGCAAGCATGGGCTCTGATACCGCATGATTAAAGAAGCTGATCACCGGGCCAAAGCCGAAAGCGGATACCAGTGTTCCGATACCCACAATTCCGCCAAACAAAAAGCAGATCAGTGCACAGGTCGCATCGCACAGGATTCTGCACCAGAAATAGGGCACCTTCTTCCAATGCTGGTCGAAGGTAATAGCCAGCGCGTCGTAGGGAGCCACACCCAGATCCGATGTCTGGTACAGGCTTAAGCCCAGGCTGCACAGAATCAGGCCGATGATCATGACTCCGATCTGAAACAGCACGAACTCCGGCTTGGGCGCTACGGCACACATGACATTGTAGGCCACATTGGCCACATAACCGATCAGCAGGGAATTGACGATGGTTCCGAAGCCGATGAGGTGGCGTGCGAAAATCAGCTGGATGATGAACAGAACCACGTTTACCATCACCTGCAAAAGTGGGTAATAGATGGCAAAGAATTCTGCGATCGCCATATTCATTCCGTCAAAAGGATCGTTGCCCGTTCCCGAGAACTTGAAAGCAGCGACCCCGATGCCCAGAATCAGATTGCCGGCCAGGCTCATAAGCACGCGGCGTGCACCGGCATTTTTAAAATAACGTATGATAAACTGCATATTATTCCATTTTTCTATCATGATCAGATAGGGGAGCCCTTGCCCCCATCCAATCATCTTTAAAGAAACTGTTTTACATCCCGTTGTCGGACTCCAGATTTGTGGCATCGCCCAGATCGTAATAACGGATGGCCGTAACGGTTAACGGGGCGATCATCGCGTCGGTGTCGTCAGACTCTTCCACTTCGCCTTCCATGGTTACCGCAAACAGGTAAGCACCGTGATTCATGTAGAATTCCATGCTTTCCAGGTTGTATCCCTGGCTGGTCCAGCCGCTGTCTAAGAGATCCTGACCGATCAGGCCCACATAGCCGTCCAGCTCCTCCTGGGGAGGAATGGCCAGGGTCAGGTTTTCGATCCGGTCAATGGTCAGGGGTGAAATCAGTTCCGCCATTTTCGAATCATATTCGGCATCGTCAAATTCCAGGTCAAAAATGGCGTTTACCGTTTCTTCCGGCGCGGTGCAGATGGCGCGGTAGATGGTATCCCCCGACTTAAACACGTAGATAAACCAGGTGTCATAGGTTGAAGTCTGAAGCTCTTCGACGCCGGCGTTTAAAATATCGCCGATGGTCGTAAATGCGTTCACATCCACGCCGGCTGCTGCAGGAGCTTCTCCTGCAGGTGCCGCGGTCTGTGTCTCCGCAGGTGCCGAGGTTTCGGTACTTTCCGCCGGTGCCGTTTCCGATGTCTGCGTGGGCGCTTTTTGTCCGCCGCAGGCCGACAGAACAAGCATCGCTGTCAACAGTAATCCCAGTACTCTTTTCTTCATGGGCATCTCCCTTCTGCTGATTTGGTGGTTGGCTGTTTTCAACTTCATGGTTGATATTTATAAATCTCCGATATGCCCTCGCATACCGGCTCTTTAATGGCACTAGCCTGGTGCCTCTACCTGATATAATTCAGGCTGCTTTTATTCTTGTTACTTTTTCACCCACCCTGATCTGCAGCTCGCTGACGCCTGCCAGCTTCATCATCTGGTATGCCGCGTTTACATCTGCATTGATACATGCTCCGCTGTTGCTTTTGAACAGTCCGCGCTTTACTCTGCGCTTCCTGTCATAGTTTGCGGCTTCCGGGTATTCTCCATCCAGGTAGCTTGTCCCGCTGGTGTAGCTTTCTGCTACCACATTGACTGCAATTCCCGCAAGTGCCGCCTTGTAGGTGATCATGTCGATCAGCGTCTTATAGGGGATGGCGACAAAGGTCTGGTTTGTTCGGTTTCCCAGATTCACCTTCTGTTTCCATCCGCTGTTCGCGCCGA
>JAZPYY010000010.1:0-2751 GCA_045544375.1 Shuttleworthella sp. | reverse complement strand
TCATGACCATGGGCGAATCCAAGGGCGGTATGGCCATGATGGCCACCGCAGAACTGACCCCCGAGCAGATCGAACACGTCAAAAAAGTGCTGGGGGAACACGACTGGACCGATCCCTCCGAGTGGATGTAAGAAACAAGTCCCGCTATCCTGGTCACGATCCCTCCGAGTGGATGCAAGAAGCGAGACCCTTCATCTTCATAAACCCTCCATCACAATCATATACCCTCCATCAAAAAGGCACCCGCTGCGGGTGCCTTTTTCTCTTATTTGTGCCATAATGTATAGATCTATTCCATTTCACCATTTTCGCATCCAAAGGAGAACTGTGTTATGAAAGCCATTATGGTGATGTTTGATTCCTTAAACCGCCGGTTTCTGCCGCCCTACGGCTGCGATTTTGTTCATGCGCCGAATTTCCGGCGGCTGGCGCAGCGCGCCGTGACCTTTGACAACTGCTACGTCGGGTCGCTGCCCTGTATGCCCGCCCGTCGTGAACTGCACACCGGCCGCTACAATTTCCTGCACCGGGCCTGGGGCCCCATCGAGCCCTTTGACGATTCCATGCCGGAGATTTTAAGCCGCGCCGGGATCCACACCCACCTGGTCAGCGACCACACCCACTACTGGGAAGACGGCGGCGCCACCTATCACGGACGTTATTCCACCTGGGAAAGCGTGCGCGGGCAGGAGGGGGATCACTGGAAGTACGATCTGGATCCCTCCATCAATGAAAACACGGCGACAGAGCTTTCCATTCCGCAGATGCGGCCGTTCAAGGAAATGTACTGGAAGCAGGACGCAAAGAACCGCCGGGCCATTCCGGACGCGGCCCACAGCCCTCAGCAGCAGGTTTTCAACGGCGGCCTGGATTTCATCGAGACCAATCACGCCTACGACAACTGGTTTGTGCAGATCGAGGCTTTCGATCCCCACGAGCCCTTCTTCACCTTTGAGGAATACTTAAAATACTATGACGTTCCCGACGTTGGCCGTACCATCGACTGGCCGGGATACGAGCCGGTGAAGGAGACGCCGGATGAAGTACAGCATATCCGCGCCCATTACGAAGCGCTGGTTACCCAGTGCGACGAAAACCTGGGCAGGGTGCTGGATGTTATGGACAAATACGATCTGTGGAAGGATACCATGCTGATCGTCAACACCGATCACGGATTCCTTTTAGGGGAGCACGGCTGGTGGGCCAAAAACGTGATGCCCTGCTTTGATGAAATCGTCCACACACCGCTGTTTATCTGGGATCCGCGCAGCGCCAAGCAGAATGAGCGCCGGAAAGCGCTGGTGCAGACCATCGACTTGGCGCCCACGCTGTTAGAGTATTTCGGACAGCCGATTCCAAAAGATATGCAGGGAAAGGCTCTTCGCGAGACAGTGGAAAAGGATGCGCCGGTGCGGGAAGCTGCCCTGTTCGGATATTTCGGCAATCAGATGAACGTCACCGACGGCCGGTACGTCTACATGCGCGCCGCCAAAGACGAAGAGGCGCCCCTCTTTGAATACACGCTGATGCCCACCCGGATGATCAGCTTTATGCGCCAAGAGGAATTAGCGAAGGCCACCTTAAGCGAACCCCTGTCCTTTACTAAGGGCATGCCCGTGCTTAAAGTTCCGACGGGCTCGTCGGATCAGGGAACAAAGCCTTACGGCGACCAGCTGTTTGATCTTTGGGAAGATCCAAACGAAGAGCATCCCATCCAGGATGAAGCGATTTTGGCGAAGATGACCGAGCAGATGACGCAGCTGATGAAAGAAAGCGACGCCCCCGAAGAGCTGTTTCGCCGGATGGGGCTGGCATGAGTTCATCTTTTACGCCCACACGAACCAGATGTAAAGATAACCCACCAGTACCGCGATCAGCGTATAGGGCACGCCGATGCGCATGAATTGCGGGAAGGAAACCTCGTGTCCTTCCTTGCGCAGCAGGCCCACCGCCGCGATGTTGGCGGAAGCGCCGATGGGGGTAATATTGCCGCCCAAGGTGGCGCCGGAAAGCAGACCGAAGTACAGCAGATAGGGATCCATGCCCAGAGACGCCGTCACAGCTTTCAGCACCGGAAGCATGGTGGCCACATACGGAATGTTGTCCACGAAAGCGGAAATCAGCACCGAGCCCCAGACGATGATGGTGTACAGCATGAAGATGCTCTTGCCGCCGTTTTTCGCGATGAGGCCGGCAAAATCATCGATGATGCCCACGTTGGTCAGACCGCCGATGACGATAAACAGGCCGCACAGCAGGCCTAAGGTTTCGAAATCCAGATCCCGAAGCGCCGCCTTGGCGTCGGAGGGATCTTTTTTCTGCAGCAGATCGATGGCCATGGTCACCACCGCCAGCACACAGCAGATGATACCGTTGATGGTGGCAGGCGTGTTGGGAATAAAGGAAGCGGTGATCAGAGCGGCCACCATAAGAAGCAGCATAACGGTGGGTACAAAGTTGGTAACCTTCGTCCGCGCCTTGGATTCCACCGGCTCCTTGTCCTTGCCGAAGAGGATCATCATGACGGGGATGGTAGCCAGGGCACCCAGTTCCACAGCGAAGAAGATGCCGGGGCGTCCGTTCATCCAGAAGAAGTTCATGAAGTTCATATTGGCGTAGTCGCCCAGCATGATGGAGGTGGTATCACCCACTAAGGTGGCTGCGCCCTGCAGGTTGGAGGAGACGGCGATGGAAAGGATCATTCCCACCGGATTGATTTTCAGCTTTTTGCAGATGGCCATGCCCACGGGA
>JAZPYY010000009.1:0-57129 GCA_045544375.1 Shuttleworthella sp. | reverse complement strand
CATTGTTGACTCATGGGCTTTTCAAGCTTCCACGTGGGCTAACAGCCCACGGGAAACTCCCATTTGACTACTCCCGGTCAGATTCGGTGGAACGCGCACCTGCTCCGGCCTTATCGTGCAAAAAAGGCTGGTGCATGGAGTGTTTGCTCCGTGTACCAGCCTCTGTTATTTTACCGATATCGCCTTCGAATGCACCTGCCTACTTGTCAGCTCTCCTGTAGTCATATGCATCCTTGCGGACATCCAGTCTGATATTGTTAATCACCACAATATAATCGGATTCCCATTCTACCGTTGCATCTTCGATCCGATATTGCCAGTAAATGTTCCTTTCTTTGTCTGTGCTGACTTCTCTGGCTGTGCAAAGCACCGCGTAGCCTGTCGTTGCACCTCCGTTGTTTCGGTAAACCGAAAGTTCATATTCGCCAGTCGGTGACGTCGAGGACGAAATCAGTTCTTCACCTTTGATCCTGTTGATATCATAAAACAGGTAGTGAACCATAAATATACCGACAATCAGCAGCACTGCAGCCAGGATAATTACGGCGAAGATATTGAAATACGCCCGCTTTTTTCTGTGATTCTGATTCAGGTCATTAACAACATTTCCCATAGTATACCTCCTTCTGCCCTATTTCATATCCTCCAGCATTTTTTTCATCTCGATCAGGCGATCCCGGTATTCCGCTGCCGCTTCGAAGTTTAAGTCCGCTGCCGCGCGGTCCATGCGCTTTTTGACCTTTTCGATTTCCGCCTTCAGTTCCTTTTCGGTCATGCCTTCCACATCCTTCGTGAAGGATGCTTCCTCGGCCGCCAGTTCCTTGGAGATGCGGATAGCGTCCTGCACCGCCTTCTTAATGGTCTGGGGCGTAATGCCGTTGGCTTCGTTGTATTCCTGCTGAATTTTCCGCCGGCGCTCCGTTTCGTCGATGGCGGCGCGCATGGAATCCGTGATGGTATCCGCATACATAATGACGTGGCCTTCGGCATTTCGGGCCGCTCGGCCGATGGTCTGAATCAGCGAGGTTTCCGACCGCAGGAAGCCTTCCTTGTCCGCATCCAGAATGGCCACCAGAGAGATTTCCGGAATATCCAGACCTTCCCGCAGCAGGTTGATGCCGACCAATACGTCGAACACGCCCAGACGCAGATCCCGGATGATTTCCGCCCGCTCTAAGGTGTCGATGTCGGAGTGCAGATACTTCACGCGGATGCCCAGTTCCTGCATGTAATCCGTCAGATCCTCGGCCATCCGCTTGGTCAGCGTGGTGATCAGCACCTTGCTGCCCTTGTCGGTCTCCTTTCGGATTTCGCCGATCAGATCGTCGATCTGCCCTTCCACCGGCCGCACGTCGATGGCCGGATCCAGCAGGCCCGTGGGGCGGATGATCTGCTCGGCCCGGGCCAGTTCGTGCATTTCTTCATATTCCCCCGGCGTGGCGGAACAAAAAAGCATCTGGTCGATTTTATCCTCGAATTCCCCGAAGTTTAAGGGCCGGTTATCCAGGGCGGAAGGCAGGCGGAAACCGTAGTCCACCAGCACCCGCTTTCTGGCCTGGTCGCCGTTGTACATGCCCCGGATCTGCGGGATCGTGATGTGACTCTCGTCCACGATGATCAGAAAATCGTTGCCGAAATAATCCACCAGGCATTTGGGCGCCTCCCCGGGCAGTGCGCCGGTGAGATGGCGGGAATAGTTTTCAATGCCGCTGCAGAAGCCGGTTTCCCGCAGCATTTCGATATCGAAATTGGTGCGCTCCAAGATGCGCTGGGCCTCTAAGAGTTTGTCTTCGCCCCGGAAATAGCGGATGCGCTCGTCCAGTTCCGCGGCGATGGTCTCGCAGGCCCGATCCAGTTTCTCCTTGGGCACCACGTAGTGGGACGCCGGAAAAATGGCCACGTGTTCCATCTGCCGCTTGGGCTTCTGGGACAGCACATCCATCTGGGTGATCCGGTCGATCTCATCCCCGAAGAACTCCACCCGATAGGAATAGTCCGGCACGTTGGCGGGGAAGATGTCCAGCACGTCGCCCCGCACCCGGAAGGTACCTCGGGTGAAGTCCATGTCGTTGCGCACGTACTGCATGGCGATCAGCTCTTTGATCACGTCGTCCCGGTCCTTGCGGTCGCCGGGGCGCAGGGAGATCATCAGGTTTTCGTAGTCCTCCGGCGAACCGATACCGTAGATACAGGATACGGAGGCAACGATGATCACGTCCCGCCGCTCCGCCATGGACGCCGTGGCGGACAGACGCAGCCGGTCGATCTCGTCGTTGATGGCGGAATCCTTGGCGATGTAGGTATCCGTCTGGGGCACGTAGGCTTCCGGCTGGTAATAGTCGTAGTAGGACACGAAATACTCCACCGCGTTTTCCGGGAAGAACTCCTTGAACTCGCCGTAGAGCTGGCCTGCCAGGGTCTTGTTGTGGGAAATCACCAGGGTGGGCTTGTTTAAGGCCGCGATGATGTTGGCCATGGTAAAGGTCTTGCCGCTGCCGGTGACTCCCTTTAAGGTCTGAAACTGATTGCCCTCCCGAAAACCCGCCACCAGCGTATCGATGGCCTGGGGCTGGTCCCCTGTGGGGGCGTAGGGGGCGTGAAGTTTAAAAATCGATTCTGACATGGTTTCTCCTAAAAGCGGGACGGATCACCGTCCCATTTTCATGGAATTAGCGGATGATGGAATCACCAAAAATACTGATTCGCGCGGCTTCGCACTTCGCGCTCCCACCGCGCTTTAAACCTTCATAGTTTCTCACTGTCTAAAATCACCGTAAACGGTCCGTCGTTTACCAGCTGCACCTGCATATATGCGCCGAAGGAACCGGTTTCACAGTGCCATCCGGCTTCCCTGCAGCGGGAAATGATGTATTCGTACAGAGCCTCTGCCTTCGCCGGATCCCCTGCATGAACAAAACTGGGCCGATTGCCCTTTTTGCAGTCGGCGTACAGCGTAAACTGAGAAATCAGAAGCAGTTCTCCGCCCACGTCCGCTAAGGACAGATTGGTCTTGTCGTTTTCGTCCTGAAAAATCCGAAGGGCCGTCATCTTGCGGATCATCTTATCCGCAATCTCTTCCGTATCATTTTCACCGATGCCGATCAGCACCACAAAACCCGTACCGATCTTTCCCAGCACTTCGCCGCTTACGGAAACGGAGGCTTCCGTTGTTCTTTGAATCACAAAACGCATTTACGCTTCCTCCTGATGAGCCAATGATGACGAAGGGGGACAGACACTTTTGTCATCTTCACTGTTGTTGGATAAAAAAGACCGCCTTTGCCATCTTCACGGCTGCCAGACAGAGGGCCGTACTCCCTTGTCACTTTTCTGGAGGCGGACAGAGGGCCATACTCCCTGCCATTTTTACTGCTGCCAGACAAAAGGACATGCTCCTTGTCAACTTTACGTTTCTATAGCACGGATCTCCTGCAGCAGCCCCGCAAACAGTCCTTCCTCCCAGTTCAGATGCGGCGAATTCTCTCCCCCGCCGTTGGTGCTGCGGCGCATGGCCGCATAGGCGCTTTCGTCCGCGTCGGCGATGTCCATAGGATAAACTTCGATGCCGGCCGCCCGGCAGATGCGGCAGAAACCCGCAATGGAATGTTCCCCTTCGCCGGCAGCAAGAAGGGCTGCTCGAAAGGCAGCGTCTTCCTGCGCCTTGTCCAGAATCCGGTCAAATAAAAGCTCAATATGCATGGATTCTCCTCTCGCCGTTCAAAAATGAGTCAAAAGGGACTGTCCCTTTTGACTCACTTTTTGGCTCATTCGGTGACAAACGTACCTGTCCCCTTTGTCACGCCTGCTTCGCGCCGTGGCAGTATTTGTACTTTTTGCCGCTGCCGCAGGGGCAGGGGCTGTTGGGGTAAATCTTGGCCGCTTTCCGTTGCTTCGGACCGCTGGAGGCGGTGGTGTCCTTGTTGGTGCCGGTGACCTTGGCCACTTCTTCCCGCTCCACTTTTCGTTCGATGCGGACGCGGTACAGCAAAGCCACGGTCTCTTCCCGGATGGCGTCGTTCATGGCGTCTAACATGTCGTAGCCGGCCATCTTGTATTCATCCACCGGGTTGCGGTTGCCGTAGGCCTGCAGGCCAATACCCTGGCGCAGCTGATCCATATCGTCGATGTGCTGCATCCAGCGGCGGTCGATGACACGAAGCAGGATGACGCGTTCCACTTCACGGAAGTCTTCCGGCCGCGGGAATTCCGCTTCCTTGGCTTCATACAGCTTTAACGCGCGCTTTAAGAAGAACTCCTTGACATCCTCGGGGCTCTTCATCTTTTCCACATCGGAGGGCATCAGGGGCGCCATGGGAATGATGCGCAGCACACTGCGGTTGATTTCCTTTAAATCCCACTCGTCCTTGCCCAGTTCGGTGGAAATGACCTGATCCACACCGTTGTCGATGTTGCTCTTGATCATGTCGAGGATGTTTGACTTCATATCCTCGCCGGCCAGCACCCGACGGCGCTGCTCGTAGATGATCTCCCGCTGTTCGTTCATGACCCGGTCATATTCCAGCAGGTTTTTACGGATGGCGAAGTTGTTGCTTTCAATCTTCTTCTGAGCGTTTTCGATGGCGGATGACAGCATCCGGTGCTGGATCTGCTCGCCTTCCGGCACGCCTAAACGGGTGAAGGTGTCGATGAGGCGCTCGGAGCCGAACAGGCGCATCAGGTCGTCTTCGAGGGAGATGAAGAACTGGGATTCACCCACGTCTCCCTGACGTCCGCTTCGACCGCGCAGCTGGTTGTCGATACGACGGGATTCGTGACGCTCCGTGCCGATGATCTTCAAACCGCCGGCAGCCCGGGCTTCGTCGTCCAGCTTGATATCGGTACCACGGCCGGCCATGTTGGTGGCGATGGTCACCGCTCCGTGCCGGCCGGCGTCCGCCACGATGGCGGCTTCCTTCTCATGATACTTGGCGTTTAAGATGTTGTGAGGAATGCCCTCACGGCGCAGGGCCTTGCCCAGCATTTCCGAGGTCTCGATGGTGATGGTACCCACCAGCACCGGCTGACCCTTTTCGTGGGCGGCCTTAATCTCTTCAATAACAGCGGCGAACTTCTCCTTCTGGGTCTTGTAAACCGCATCGTCGTGATCCACACGCTGCACCGGCAGGTTGGTGGGAATCTCCACCACGTCCATACCGTAGATATCCCGGAATTCCTGCTCTTCGGTCAGAGCCGTACCCGTCATACCGCACTTCTTATCATACTTGTTGAAGAAGTTCTGGAAGGTGATGGTGGCTAAGGTCTGGCTTTCCCGCTTCACCTTCACGTGTTCCTTGGCTTCAATGGCCTGATGCAGACCGTCGGAATAACGGCGGCCCGGCATGATACGGCCGGTGAAGCTGTCCACGATCAGGATCTGATCGTCCTGCACCACGTAATCCTGATCCCGATGCATCAGGTTGTGGGCGCGCAGGGCTAAGATGATGTTGTGCTGAATTTCCAGGTTTTCCGGATCGGACAGGTTTTCGATGTGGAAGAACTCTTCCACCCGCTTGGTACCGTCCTGGGTAAGGCTGACCACCTTGTCCTTTTCGTTGACGATGTAGTCGCCGGTTTCATCCGGGGTCACGCCCATCAAGGCATCCATCTTGGTGTATTCCGGCATATCTTCGCCGCGGTGCAGCTGACGGGCTAAGACGTCGCAGGCCTCGTACAGGCTGGTGGACTTGCCGCTCTGGCCGGAAATAATCAGAGGTGTCCGGGCTTCATCGATAAGCACCGAGTCCACTTCGTCGATGATGGCGTAATGCAGTTTGCGCTGCACCATATCCTTTTCCCGCACCACCATGTTGTCACGCAGATAGTCGAAACCCAGCTCGTTGTTGGTGATATAGGTGATGTCGCAGTTATAGGCTTCCTGACGCTCTTCCTTGGTCATGTCGTTTAAGACCACGCCCACGGTCAGGCCTAAGAAGCGGTGCACTTCGCCCATCCACTCGGCGTCACGCTTGGCCAGGTAATCGTTAACGGTAACCACCTGTACGCCCTCGCCCTCCAAGGCGTTTAAGTAGGAAGGCAGGGTGGCCACTAAGGTTTTACCTTCACCGGTTTTCATCTCAGCGATACGGCCCTGATGAAGAACGATACCGCCTAAAAGCTGTACCCGGAAGGGCTCCATGCCGATGGCGCGGAAGGCGGCTTCCCGGACAACAGCGAATGCCTCGGGAAGAATATCGTCTAAAGTCTCGCCATTGGCTAAGCGCTCTTTAAAGTAGGGTGTTTTCGCCCGCAGTTCCTCATCGGACAGCGCCTTCATTTCGTCACGGTAGCTTTCAATCTTGTCAACGATCGGCATCAGACGCTTGCATTCATGCTGGCTGTGCGTACCGAAAATCTTATCAAAAATGCCCATATGTTTCTCCTTATTATCTGACTATGACGGTCCGGTCAGTTTGCGATTGTCCGGCTTTTACAGTCTGATCTGTTCGTAATCATCCGCCGATTGCGGTCTGATCCATATCTCTTTTCCTGACTTTTTTACAGTCCGAACAATTTTACCACTTCTGCAGTCATATTTCCACCGCAGGACACGGATCTGCGGCCAATCCTGGCAGGGATCCAGATTCATCGGATGCAGATTCGGCCCGTTTCACCAGGAATCCGGCTTCCCGGCCATCCTCTTTCGCCGCTGCTGCTATCCGATGCGTAAACGAATGATCTCCGCTTCGCCTTCTATCTGTTCGGTTCGTTTAATCTGCCCTGTTTTCCACGCGTTTCTTGTAACTGTCGTTTAATTGTTTGTTCAATTTTGATAAACTCGAAAAAGTTTCTGAAATAGGGGTTGACAAAAACCGGTTGACGGTTTATGATGTGTCCATCAGAAGAACAGACAAACAGAGAGGCACAGAGAACTCTCACAGTCAGAGAGAACAGAACACTCTCACAAGTTCTTCCGAAGGTTTCGATCGAAGGTAAAGAAATTCGGAAGAGACCAAATCTAACGAAAGGAGGACAAGCCACCGAACACATAAACTTTAAACGGAACCGTCTTCCGGCCGGTATAAGTCGGAAAACCCGTTCGCTCATATACATTCCACTTTAAAACGGATGCCGTTTGGGCAGATTGGCAGAAGGCCAGAAAACAGAAGTGTAAAAAGAATGAAGCATATATGATGGCAGCACGGGCAGGAGGTTAAAAGTTCACATAGATGCATCGGTTCAATCATCGTTGCGGAAGCTGGACAAGGAGATTGTCAGACAAGAAGTAACCTGAGTGAAAGATGCCACCCCGGCCGCAAGGACGGCCGAACAGAAGAATCAAAGAACAAACCTAATTTCATAATTCGCTGCACCAATTGAAAGCAGCACACGCACATGGAAACTGAATAAACTTTTCTGCAGGAAAGAACGAGGTATAGTCCATTGGATATTGCAGAACTCTTTGAATAAGAGGGGATGTTGATCGGAATCAGCATCCCCTCTTTGCGCGTTAGCAATGAGCCATGCACGGACGAGAAAGCGACCGCGGCGCGAGCTTGCTCGCAGCAGCGGGATTCCCCTAACAGCTTAACACTTCGTATCCGTCTTCCGTCACCAGTACGTGATACTCCCACTGGGCGGAAAGACTTCCGTCTAAGGTATACACTTCCCATCCGTTTTTTCTGTCCGTGTACACCCGATGCGATCCCATATTGATCATGGGCTCGATGGTAAAACTCATGCCGGGCACCAGAAGCATTTCCGTTCCCTTGGTGGTCACAAAGCTGACAAAGGGATCTTCATGGAATTCCACGCCGCAGCCGTGTCCGCCGATATCCCGGACCACCTCATAGCCGTTGGCCTTCGCGTGGTCGTTGACGGCCTGTCCGATGTCGCCTAAAAAGCCCCAGGGTTTGACTTGGGCCAGGCCTAAGTCACAGCACTCTTTGGTCACTTCCACCAGCCGGCGGGCTTCGTCAGATACGTCGCCGATCATGAACATGCGGGAAGAATCGGCATAATAACCGTCTTTAATCGTAGTGCAGTCCACGTTGATGATATCGCCGCTCTTTAAAATCACCTTGTCCGACGGGAAACCGTGGCAGACCTGGGAATTCACCGAGGTGCAGACGCTGTAGGGAAAGCCCTCGTAATTTAAGGGAGCCGGAATGCCGCCCATGGCCGTGGTGGTTTCGTGGACGATGCGGTTGATCTCCGAGGTGGGCATGCCTTCACAGATCTGCTCTGCCACCGCGTCAAGCACCGCCATGTTCACCTTCGCCGCCCGGCGGATGCCTTCGATCTGCTCCGGCGTCTTTAAGATGCTGCGATCCGGAACGATGTGTCCTTCCCGGGCATACATCGCAATCTTCTTCTCCAGCGGCTCGTGGCAGTTTTTATATTTCTGGCCGCTACCGCACCAGCAGGGGTCATTTCGTCCGATTTTCATGCTTCACCTTCTGTTATTCTTGCTGTATCTGACTGTCAAAACGTGCCTTCCCACCGGAAGAAACCGGCCGGGACGCACTCTTTTTCCATACACCTACAACGAGCCGGAGATCAACCCCGGCCCGCATGAAATCTTTTCTATATCAGTACATTACTCCACCAGTCGCCGGATAGCCGTGACACGGCCGCTGTTCCAGGCGCGGTTTGCCGTAATGCCGTGGCTGTAGTCCTGCGCTTCCACGATGAGACCGCCGCCGGCATACATGGCCACATGGCCGGGATACACGATGATATCACCCGGCTGCAGCTGGTCGGAGCTGACGCCGCGGCCCACGGAGGCAAATGCCTGGGAATAACGCGGTGTCGGGATGCCAAAGTGGGCATACACCAGATGCACGAAGCCGGAACAGTCACAGCCGTTGGTTAAGCTGTTGCCGCCCCAGACATACGGATTGCCCACGAACTGCATGGCGTATGCGACGATGGCGCTTCCGCTGCCGGAATAGGTAGATCCGCCGCTGCCGGCTGCCACATAGCTCTGTCTTGAGGAACCGCCGTTAGACGAAGAGCTGGAAGAACTGGAGGAACTGCTGGCCCGGGCTGCTGCCTGACGGGCTGCTTCCGCCTGACGCTGACGCTCGGCTTCTGCTTCCTGACGACGCTTCTCTTCTGCAATCCGGCGCTGCTCTTCCAGGTAAGCCATGTAAGCCGCGATACGCTCGGCTTCCTTCTTTTCTTCCTGGGCGTTGGACAGCTGTCCCTGCTTGGAATTGACCATAGAGTTTAGGGAAGCTTTCTTCTGGGAAAGTTCCTCTTTCTGGGTCTGCAGTTCGGCATTTTCCGTCTCTAAGCGGGACTTCATGTCCGCGATCTCCAGGCACAGGCCCTCATAGGCGTCCAGAAGATCCCGGTCATAATCGTAAATCGAGTTGGAGTACTCCACACGGTTTAAGAAATCCGCCACGCTGCCCGACTCCAACAGGGTGGTCAGCATGCTGGTTTCGCCGTTTTCGTACATATAGCGGATGCGGACTTTCATGTCCTCATACTGCTGTGCGGCGGCTTCCTCGGCTAAGCGCAGGTTCTCCGTCGTCACCTCGATCTCGTGTTCCTTTTCGCTGATCTCGGTCTCTAAGGTGTTGATCTCAGCGACCACGTTGTAGATCTGGCTGTTTAAGGAACTGATCTGGTTCTTTAAGCTGCTGATTTCCGCATCAATTTCCGTAATGGAACGAACCGCCTGTACGTCTTTCGTGGCCAGGGGATTGCTTAACGCAAAACACGCGGCCAGAAGCAGGGCAGGGATACGGAAAACCGTTTTTCTGTTCTTTTTCCGGAAAATAGTAATCATAAAAAATTCCCTTTATGCTTCGCAAAGCTGCATTCGGATTTCTTTCGTGATGATGTCGGTGTAACTAAAAGACAGAAGCTGCGCGGGTTTTTTGCTTTCACGGTTGTCGATTAAAATCGTGAACACGCTGGGATACGCTTCTTTGATGATGCCTTCCTGAATATCCACCTTATTGCGTCCCCGATCCAGCTGAATACGGACTCTGCTGCCGCACTGCTGCTGAACGGAGGCGCGCACCTTCTCGAAATCTTGCTGCTCCATGAATCTTTTCCTCCCAATATTGTCAAAATAAAGCCGATGCCCGTGCGCAAAAACTCCCAGGCGCACAAGCGCATTATATTGTAACATCTCTGTCACAATTTGTCCAGTGCTCTGCAGATTGAGATATTATGAATGAAATCGGACAGTTTCGGCTCTAAGGATCACCCTTAGGGCGCGTTTTAAGCGGATTGAAGAAGACGCCCCTACTCCACCCCCCGCAGCTGCGTATCTGCGACGAACCGGCGGGCGATTTCGGCATAGTCTGCCATCTCCTGGTTGGTCGGCGCAGACAGATTTCCGTAGGGGACGGCGTCCCGATCCGTGAACTTCTGCAGGAAATAGTGGGGTGCGCCGGCGATCATGGCGCCGATTTCCTCAAAGTCGGCCGCCTCATGGAACTGTGCCACCACCGTGGTGCGGAATTCGTAATCGATACCGCTGTTTTTCAGCAGTTGGATGCTTTCTCTTACATTGGAAAGATCAAAGGCTTCCAGACCGGCGGTTTCGGCGTACTTTGCCGGGGAATTCTTGATGTCCATAGCCACGTAATCCACAAGTCCCCGCTGCAGGATCTCTGCAAGAAGCGCAGGATGATTGCCGTTGGTGTCCAGTTTCGTGGCAAATCCCAGGGCCCGGATTTGCTCCAGCAGATCCGGCAGATCCCTGTGGAGGCAGGGTTCACCTCCGGTGATGGCCACGCCGTCTAACAGGCCCTGTCTTTTATTTAAGAAGGAAAGCAGTTCGGCATCGTCCATCACCGGGGCCGATTCTCCGGTCACCAGCTCGAAATTGTGGCAGAAGGGGCAGCGGAAATCACAGCCGCCCAAGAACACTGTACAGGCCACGTGCCCCGGGAAGTCCAGCAATGTCATTTTCTGCAAACCGTGAATCTTCATCATATGTAATCTCCTCATTTTTTTGAATCATCGGATCCGCTGTCGGGATGCTGCAATCCTCAAGCCGGATCATCGGATCCGCTGGCAGTATGATTGAGTCCTCTGTCCGCAAAAACAATTTCCGATCTAATCTCTTGATCTTCAGTTCTGATCATTCTATTTTCATCAAAATTGAGCTTTAAGAAAATATCCTCTGAAAATGAAAAAAATCGTGCTATTTATTTTTCGAAAATGTCGCTATGATAGCCTCATCCAGAAATATCTGTGTTACGAAACCAGCAGTGTTACGGAATACTATATCTTATTTTAGGAGGTTGCGCCATGGTCAACTTAAGAGAAAAACCATTCTGTTTAAACGACGCTCAGATCGCCTGGGTGGAAGATACCCTTGCGTCCATGAGTTTTGAAGAAAAGCTGGGCCAGCTGTTCATCAATCTGACCCTGCAGCGGGATCCGGCCACCATCGATCATCTGACCCGCGATCTGCACATCGGCGGCGTGCGCTGGCAGGGCGGCACCTTAGAGCAGGTGTACGAGCAGAACAAGGCCTTTCAGGAAAAGAGCAAAGTACCGGTGCTGATCGCAGCCAACTGTGAAGCCGGCGGCAATGGTGCGGTGGGAGAGGGCACCTTCATTGCCACCGGCGCAGCCTGCGGCGCTTCCGCCACCGAGCAGACTGTGCGGGATATGGCCGCCGTGGGCGGTGCAGAAGCCGCCGCTGTGGGCTGCAACTGGACCTTCGCTCCGGTGTGCGACGTGGTGTCCAACTGGCGCAACACCATCGTCAATACCCGGGGATTCGGCAATGATCCGGATCAGATCATCGCCCTGTCCAAGGCATACATGGAAGAAATGAAAAAGCATGGCCTGCTGTGCGCGGCAAAGCACTTCCCCGGCGACGGCAGCGAGGAGCGCGACCAGCATCTGGTCATGGGCTGCAACGATCTGTCCTGCGAAGAATGGGACGCCAGCTACGGCAAGGTTTACAAGGCTCTGATCGACGCCGGTCTTCCCAGCATCATGGTTGGCCACATCTGCCAGCCGGCCTACAGCCGTCATTTCCGCCCCGGCATCGCGGACGCGGATATCAAGCCGGCCACCTTGGCACCGGAACTGTTAAATGATCTGCTGCGGGGCAAACTGGGCTTTAACGGACTCATCGTCACCGACGCCTCCCACATGGCCGGTCTTACCACCGCCGCCTCCCGCAAGGGCGTCATCCAGGGCGTCATTGCCGCCGGCTGCGACATGATCCTCTTCTTCAACGATCCCGAGGAAGACATTGCATTCCTGCGGGAAGGCATCGAAACCGGCGTGATCTCCGAAGAGCGTTTTGACGATGCTCTGCATCGGATTCTGGGCTTAAAAGCCTTAGCCGGACTGGACCATCTCACCTTCCCGGAAAAGGATGCCCTCTCCGTCGTAGGCTGCGACGCCCATCACGCCAAGGCCGCGGAAGCAGCTGACGAAAGCATCACCTTAGTGAAGGATACCCAGCAGATCCTTCCCTTAAATCCTGCGGAGAAGAAGAAGCTGCGCCTGTACTTTGTGGAAAGCGCCCCGGTGTCCCTGTTGGACGGCCCGGACAAGGCCAAAAAGCAGCTGATCGCCGAGCTGGAAGCCGCCGGGTTTGAAGTCACCGCCCCCAACGACTACTACGAGTTCGAAATGGAGCAGGCTTCTCCCTTCAACCGGTTCAAGATGATGAGCCACGAAAGCGCGGCCCACTTAAAGGAAACCACTGACGTGATCCTCGTGGTGTACAACATGAAGGGCTACGCCAGGGAAAACAACACCCGTCTGACCTACTCGGTGTCCCACTCCTACGAGATTCCGTGGTTTGTGCACGAGGTTCCCACGGTGGCTGTGTCCTTAAACTACACCAACCATCTGTATGATGCGCCCATGATGCGCACCTTCATCAACGCCTACGGATCCACGCCGGAATACCTGCACGCCCTGGTGGAAAAACTCACCGGCGCGTCGGAATTCAAGGGCCATTACAATGACCTGGTCTGGTGCGACCGCTGGGATACACGGCTGTAATAACAAAAGCCAAAGGGAGACAAAAGTGACAGGCACTTTTGTCTCCCTTCTTCTTTTGTATCCGTACAGTCAGACTTTGCAAATCACATTTCCCGACGAACGGGAAGCGGGCAATAAACCGAGTCAAAAGTGAGTCAAAAGTGCCTGGCACTTTTGACTCATACCCCCGCCAGTACGTGCATATTTCGGATATCGCTTTCCGCGATGCTGTCGTTGACGGAATAGGCGTGTTTTTCCAGGTCTCCGCAGATGGCCTGGGTCAGTTCCTGGTTCTGCAGTTCGTCGATGAGATCCGCCGCGATGCCTTCAATGACATCGTACTTATCTTCTGCCAGCTGCCCTTCGTTGTCGGTGGTAAGCAGATACTCAAACAGTTCCGCTTCCAGAGCCAGTTTCGGCAGAGCGCGCAGAGCGCGGAAACTCCATTTGTAATAGGGCTGATACTGCCGGTTTAACAGAAAGATCGCCGACATGGCGGCTTTGACAAATTCCACGACAGCCAGCTGGGCCGCGGCGTGCTCCCCATGGGCGATGCAGCGGCGGTAATTGTACTGTCCGGACTGGGCGGCCAGCAACAGCTGTCCGGCCAGTTTCTTGCGGCGGACGTCCTCCGGAAAATAGGCCAGGGCCTTGCGGATCCTGCTCACCTCTCCATAGGAATCAAAAAAGATTTCGCCGTTTGTGGCCTCGGCTAAAGACTGCTCCGGCAGAGTCATCCACCGGGCTGCCGTAAGGCCATGGGCCTCCGTCGTTCCGGTGCGCTCCGCAAAGAACTCTGCAGTCCGCAGCACCCCGTGTCTTGCCCCGCCCACCGGAGAAACCATGCTTCGCTTCATGCCCATGAATTCCTTGGGCAGCTTGGCGTAGGCCCGTTCCAGCAGAAACGCCGTCCGGCGATCCACCACCTCCTCGCCCGGCAGGAAGAGAATGAATCCGGGCTCAAAATCGTGATCCCGGGACACCTCGTCGTCATATCCAAAACATTCGGATCCGCTGCCGCACAGGCCGGCGGCCAGATAGGGAATCGTATCCCCAAATTCTTCCTGCAGCATGGGCAGGCCATATTCCGTAAAGTACGCTTTTGCACATTCCAGTCCGTTCAAGGATTCAATCCTTTCGTCCGTAGATCTCCTCCGCCCGCCGATTCAGTTCCTCCGCTGCCAGAAAATAGCCGTAGTAGGAAAAGGTGGGCGCACACTTTTCACAGACAAAGGCGTAGTAGCCGTCCCGGGGCGCATCCGCATGGATGAGCAGATCGCAGGCTTTGTCCAGATATTCCTCGATGCGGTTTTCGGCGGCTTCTGCCCCCAGTTCCGCTTCCGCGGCGCTGGCCATATTCAGATAGGTGATGGCACATTCCAGATCGCCGCCCGGCACGTCTTTCATAATGGAAAGCGCCTTTTCGTACAGCTTTGCCGCAGCATCAAAGCGGCCTAAGGCCACCTCGTTTAAGGCCATGTTGTTGTACAGGCCCCCCAGCAGATCACCCCGCACTCCGGCGCCGGCCGCCTCGCCATCGTGCTCCGCTGCCGCCTCGTACACCCGGCGGGCCTTTTCAAACAGTTCCGCCGCCCGCTCATACTCCCCAAAGGCGTTGCAGGCGGTGGCGAAATTCACATAGGTTGTGCCGGCGCTTATGGTCCCGTCAAAATCCAGGGCCGACAGCAGACGCAGGGCTTCATTTCCGCTTTCTAAGGATTTGTCCCGCTCGCCGGTCTTGCGATAGTGGCCGGTCAGCTCGTTTCGCACCAGCAGTTCGCCTCGCAGATCCCCGCCCAGGCGCGCTTCTTCCAGCCAGTACAGCAGATGACGCTCGGCGCCGGCGTAATCCCGGCGGCTCATGTAGTCGTCCATCTTCTCGATGATGCGCTGCTGGGGGATGGGTTTCACCGCCGGCACAGCTCCGTAGGGTTCGTCACACAGCACACAGCGGGGTTCCACGTAATCCTCCGGGTGCAGTGCGTTGGTAATATCACTCATGGCTGTTCCTTTCCATCTTCATCCGGCCGGGCAGCTTCCGCGCGGCCGATCAAATCTTCCATTGAATAGGTGGGGAATACGACAAGTCCTTCCTCCGAAGGATAGCAGATCCGGTTCAGTTCCGGAATCCACCCGTAGGTCCCGTCGGTTTCCAGGGACACCACCCACGCCTGCAGATCGATGCCCAGCATGTATCCGGTGACAGAATCCTCCTGGGTAAACAGAAGCAGCAGGCGATTGTTTGCGCCATCCACAGACGCCGAGCGGATCGTAACCCAGGTCCGGTCAAACAGCACCGGGAAGGTTTCAGAAAACAGCAGTCTTCCTTCCAGCGTCTGATAAACGTCTACTCTGCCGCTCTCTGTCAGCACCACCAGGTACTGATCCTGGGAAGCGAAAACCAGATCCCGGATTTCCCCGGGGGAATAAGCCGCATCCGCAAGGGCCTCGGGCAATAGGCGCGCTCCGCCGGAAGTTTTCACTGAAGCGGTATCCTCCGTCGTTTTTCCCGCTGTGCCCACTCTCGTATCTGACGCGTCCGCCTCCAGGTCGTACAGGCAGATCTGTCCGTTTTCATAAGCGCAGGCAAACCAGGGATGGGCGTCTGCCACCGCGGCGATGCGGCCGCTGCTTTCCGGGAACCGGTCTTCAGCATCATACCGCACATCGTTTATCACGTCCCGGATGAGGAATCTCTGGGTATCCGAAACGATGGCTTCGTCGTTTTCTCCCCGGACCGCCTCATATCCGTAGGTCACCACCAGACCGTTGGCGCCCACCTCATGCAAAGCGCTTCTGCCCTGCAGAGCGATGGTGGTTTCCTCTGATTTGGGCACCTTCATGCCATCCAGCCAGTAAACGTTATAGGAGGGCGACGAACCGCCGGACAGGTCCGCTGCCGACAGCACGCTTCCGTCCTCTAAGCGCTTTACGTACAGGGTTTTGTGCAGGTTCTGAAGCAGGGTGCGGTTGTCTTCCGTGACATTTTCCATCAGACGCACCGAACCATCCATGCCGTAGATGGTGTCGTGGTACAGGATTTCCTCCGCATTCAGCGCCATGGGCTCTGCGGAGAAGGACGAAACGTAGGCGAAGTCCAGGGTACAGCGGGCATCCTCGGACAGATCCGCCGCGCGATAACGCACCGCTGTCACCTTTTTGTCAGCCATGGGACCCGGATCGTACAGGATAAAGAAAAACTCTCCCGAGGGCTCGGTGAGCACCCGCATGGTGTTGGATTCAATTCCCTCCGGCTTAGGGATCAGGATAGCGTTTTCGTCCTCGGCCTTCGACGACACCAAAAGTTCCCCGGGCACATCTTCCCGCACCGTGATCCAGTCAAACACCGCGTCTTTGTAGGAGCTTTCCGCAGTATGTTTGCCCAGCGCCAGCCCGGACTGGGCCATGGAATAGAGCCAGTATCCTTCGATGGCGCCTTCATCGCCGCTGATCAGGTCGTATTCCGCAATGCCTCCGTCGGAAAGCAGCAGGCACACCTGGTCTTCCTCTGCATCTTCCCAGAAGATGTCCAGAATGGTTCCGGACATATCATAACTCTTGCGCAGCATTCCGTCGGAAAGGCCGTAGATCAGCAGCGTGCTTTCGCTGGTCACCAGGGCCAGATCGTCATTGCACAGGATCGGGCAGGCCCCTGCCCGCAGCCACATGTAGAATTCGCCGTTGTTCGCCCGCAGTTCATATCCGTGGGAATAGAATTCCGTGTGCTTCGGGTCATCTCCATAACAGACGCCGGAAATGATCGCCCCGTGCACCGGGCTGTACTGCACCACGAACAGATCCAGGGTTTCTTCGTTCACGTGAATGCCGTAGAACAGCTGAGAGGCACTGGTGGCCACCGTCGTCTGCCAGCGCCGGATCACCTCCATGGTCTGGGTGTCGATGACGTAATAAACATATGCGTCGTCTTCCGGTACAGCTTCCTTGGCGTCCTCACCGGTATTCGCTCCATCGCCGGCGTCTGTCGCATCCTCACCGGTATCCGATGCATCGCCGGCATCCGCTGTATCGCCGGTATCCGCTGCATCGCCAGCATCATCTGTCTCAGCCGTGTCCTCGTCCGTGTCGAAAATGCTGTCTTCTATTACCTTCTCGCACAGTCCAAATCCGAAATACCGACCGCTTTCTGAGAACGCACCTCCGTAGGTCTGGTGGGTGGTATAGGCAGACTCGATCTCGCGCTTCGTATCATCCAGAAAATGCACCCGTCCGGTCTCTTCGCCGGTGGCCACATCCACAAACACGATTTCCGTCTGGTCGTAAAAGCCGTCTTCCCCATACAGGAACTGCTGCTCTAAAAACGCCGCCTTCTGCCCATCATCGGAGAGCACTGCAAAATAGCCCTCCAGCTCCTGTTCCAGGTTCCACAGCATGGATCCGTCCGCCAGAGACAGGGCGCAGAGATTTCCGGAGTTTTTGCACAGCACGACGCCGGCGGATTCCGACAGAAGCAGCCGGGAGAACTCGTCGCCGTCATCCTGGCCATCTTCCCAGGAAGCGCTCTGCCAGAGACACTCTCCGGTCGCCGTATCCACGCAGCGCACATACCCCATGGGATCGATGATCACGGCCTTCGTTGCGTCCGCGGTCACCAACAGTTCCCGGATGGGGGTGGACTGCTCATAAACCGCTTCCACCTGCACATCTCCCCGCCAGTAGGCGTGGGTGACATCGGTCAGCAGTTTCTCCGCCCGATGATCATAAATGGCCGGATCCCGGTCGGACAGGGCCGAAAGCACGTCGGAAAGCGCCTCCTTGGGGTGATACTCCGCCAGCTGCTCGGTTCCGGAATCCACCAGCATGGATGACAGCTGTATTTTCTGCTGTCGGTTCTGCTCCGAAATGACTGCGTTCTGCCGCAGGGTCACGCCCAAAAAGATGGATAAGCCTGCGATCACCACCGACAGCACCCCGGTTACCCGGGCCGTCCGCGCCCTGCGCTCCCGCTGCCAGAGGGTATCAAAGGGTACATCCAGCATGGCCGCGTAAATCCGGGTGATCTCCCGGGAAAAGTTTTTGCGGCTGATGGTGTGATTCTCCCCGGCGATATTGGCCGCTAAGGGCTCCACGTCCGAAAGGATATTTCCATCCTCGTCGTAAGTGTGCAGCAGGTAGGGGGAGAAGGATTTCTCCGGATCGCCGTCTGCCAGCACCGCCAGCACATGGCTGCGGTCATGGGTTTTCAGGAAATAGGTGATCTCCTGCTCGCACCACTTCGACTCCGGCAGATCCGGCGTGCAGATGACGATGAGAAAATCCGTGTGATCCAGGGCATAGATGATGCTGTCGGACAGGCTGCTGCCCACGGGCAGTTCGTCCTCATCCCGGAAGACGTAGCCGAATTTCTTCTGCTCCGGCGACTTGCGCAGCTCCTTGGGAATGACGTAGCGTTCAATGGCCGCCTGCACCTTTTTGGCCGCCTGCATGTCCAGGGGCTTGTGGCGGTAGCTGATAAACGCACAATAGTGGCGGATTTCCTTTTCGTTGTTCTTTTCAGACATGTTCTTTCATCCTCTGCCGGGTTCCCGTCCCATGTTCCATGGGCGGGGTAAAGCATCGGGACAGGTCTTTGTCCCATCCCTACTACTCCGCGTAAAATCCGTATTCCTCTTCCTTGACGGGCATGCTGCGCACCGCCATGTTTTCGATGCGGACATAGGTTCCCCGCTCGATGGCTGAGATCACCTGGTCGATCTGGGGCTCTTCGCCCTGGATTTCCATGGAGACGGCGCCGTTGCTTTCGTTGCGCACCCAGCCCGTGCAGCCGTACAGTTCGGCGGCTCGGCAGGCGCGGTAGCGGAAGCCCACGCCCTGCACCCAGCCTTCAAATACGATGTGTTTTCGAATCTTCATTTTGAGGATACTCCATATAAAAATATAAAACGCCAAAAACCGCCCCTGCGCCGCGCTCGTGTGGCAGTGGAGGAAAGTCTGACTGGCGTTTGTATCACAATTATACCGTAACCCGCGCCTGTTTTATATCTGTTTTATTTCTGCTTTATATCATCCCTCTGAACAGATTGCAAGCCGGCATAAATGTGATAAAATAAGGCAAACGCCAACCGTCCGGCTTCTCGCTGCGCCTGTATCATCTCAGAAAACGGAACATCAAAGCGGACCTTACGGCGTGCATTTATAATCAATTCATCCTATGATCTGCTCCTTATGACAGAGGGAGGTTCCAATGAACACAGAATATAACGGCATGGCGATCGGCGTTTTTGAGCTGGACAGCTACCTCTCGTGCTTCGTCGCCTTAGATGCGGCCGCGAAAGCCGCCAACGTGCGGATCCAGTCCGTGGAACGAAACCGTTTGAAGAGCGGTGCCTGCGTGAAGATGCGCGGCCTGGTTTCGGATGTGAACGCCGCCATGGACGCGGCCTTGGATGCGGCCCGCCGGCGGGGCGCGGAAATCTATTCCCACACCGTGATCGCATCTCCGGATGAGGATACCGAAGTCGCCATCGCCATGACCATCAATAAGTAAAGGAGTAACCATGTACCAGGCTCTTGGATTAGTGGAAACCTTAGGCAGCGCCGACGCCATCTTAGTGGTGGACAAAATGGTGAAAACTGCCGATGTCACCTACGAGACCGAAAATACCAAATGCGGCGGTCATGTCACCGTGTTTGTCAGCGGCGACGTTGCGGCCGTGACGGAAGCCGTGGAGGCCGTGGAGCAGAATCCGCCCTGCAAAGTGTATGGCACGGCCGTCATCTCCAACCCCTCCGGCGAAGCCGAACGGCTTGTGGCCGAGCAGAAGGCTGCCAGATCATAGCATATCCGCCGACAGGCGCGAGGAGCATCTATGACTGAAAATACGAAAACCCGTACAGAATCGGTTCTGCATGAGGCAGACGCCGAACTGTCCTCAAGTCCATCCACAGCGTCTTTGTCCTATGAAGATCTGCTTTCGGAGAACGACAGGCTGCGGCGTGAACTTGCAGAAGCCCTGTCCGCCAACCAGGCGAAGGAAACCTTTTTAAGCAGCATGTCTCACGACATCCGCACGCCGATGAATGCCATCGTCGGCATGACTGCGCTTGCCCAGAAATACATCGACGAAAAGCCCCGGGTGCAGGACGCCCTCGGCAAAATCGAAGTGGCCAGCGCCCATCTCTTAAGTCTGATCAACGACGTTCTTGATATGTCGCGCATCAATTCCGGCCGGCTCGTGGTTGCCCGCGACCGGTTTTTCTTAAGCGATCTGCTGCATGATACCCTGATCATCGTCCGTCCCCAGGCCGAACAGCGCGGACACACCTTCCGCTTTACCACGTCAGACATCCTTCGGGAAAGCCTGTACGGTGATCCGCTGCGTCTGCGGCAGGTTTTTGTCAATATCATTAACAACGCCGTCAAATACACCCCGGAGGGCGGCCTCATCGAAGTGTCCTTTTCCCAGGAAGCGCAGGGTGACCGGTGCGTGCTGATCTTCACCTGCAAGGACAACGGCGTGGGCATGACTCCGGAGTTTCTGTCCCGCATTTTCGAGCCCTTTGAACGGGCCAACGATCCGTCCCAGGCCCGCATCGAAGGCACCGGCCTGGGCATGAGCATTGTCTTAAAGCTGGTGGAAGCCATGGGCGGTACGCTGTCCATCGACAGCGAGCCGGGCAAAGGCACCCTGGTTTCGGTGCGGATTCCCATGGACTACGAAAATCTCTCGGTTTCCCCCGCATTTCTGCAGAACCGGCGGCTTCTCATCGCGGAAAGCGATCCGCAGCTGCTTTCGGACTACCGGACGTATCTCGCGGATACCGGGGTGGAGTGCACCTTTACCGCCTCTTCCCAGGAGACCGTGGAAGCCGTCACCGACGCCGCCTTCTGCGGCCGGCCCTTTGACGCCGTTATTATCGGCAACCGCATTGAGGGCGCCGGCACGCTGTTTGATCTGGCCGGGTATCTGAACAAGGCCCGTCCGGACATGCCGATTCTTCTCGCCGGGGAACAAAACTGGGAGGAAATCGAATACCGGGCCACCCGAAGCGGAATCACAGCTTTCGTTCCGGTGCCGTTTTTCCGGAAAACCCTGGTGACGGCTCTGCAGCACGCCTTGGATGACACTTCCGGCAGCGCTAATGGTTCTGTGGTGAATCTTTCCGGCCGCCGGATTCTTCTGGCCGAGGACAACCTGATCAATATGGAAATCGCCAAAGAGCTGCTGAGCTCCGTAAACGCCGACATCGAAACTGCCGGAAACGGCAAGGAAGCTGTGGATCTCTTCTGTGCTTCCCCGGAAGGCCATTTCGACCTGATCCTCATGGATGTGCAGATGCCGGTGATGGACGGCTACGAAGCCACCCGCGCCATCCGCAGCTGCGGCCGGCCGGACAGCGATCTTCCCATTTATGCCATGACCGCCAACACCTTCGCGGAAGACATCGCCCGGGCCCAGGAAGCCGGCATGAACGGCCACATTGCCAAACCCATCGATATTCCCAAACTGATGAGCACGCTGCAGCAGGCGTTTCGATAATACTGTAAAACAGCCTCGTTGACAGGCGTTTCCATCATTTTGTGAATCAGCCTCTTTGACAGGCACTTCAATCATTCCGTGAATCAGCCTTTTTTGATAAGAATCGTATATGGAAGCATATCAGGAAAAATACATTCAGAACGTCAGAACCATCGCAGCATGCTGTGACTTCTTTGCCCACGCCGACGAATCCTTCGAATCGTGGACAGCGGCCCGGCGCGCGGCGGATGAGACGGCTGCGGCGCTGCGTGCGGAAAACAACGCCCTTCTGAATGAGTACTTTTTCCCCATGCTCGACCATCTGCATGAAGCCTCCGACGAGGACATCCGCTCCCTGGAAGCCTTTTCTGACGTGCTGATGGACTGGACCACAAACCTGGACTGCGGTCTTTACGCCCTGATCCACGACGCGCTTTTAAGCCTGTACCGCATCCGCGGCGACCGCAACGGCGTCATCCGGGAACTGTACAAAATGGGCATGGGCCTGTTCTATCTTCGCCGCGTCCTGGAAGGCATCGACCATCCGGCCACCGTTCCCGTCCGGTTTCAGAATGAAATGGTCTTTACCGAAGCCGGCTCCTATCTGAAGTATTTTGAGCAGATCGACAGCGAAGAAACCAAAGGCTATATCATCCGAAGCCTGGCCAACATCGCCATCTGTTCCAACGACCGCCGCCGCTGTGTGTCCATCTCCAGCCGCATCTTGAAAATCGTGCAGGATCCCTATTATCGCAACCTGGCCCCCGGCCTGCCCTGGGACGTCTTTTTGCGGCGCACCCACCAGCAGATGAGCGCCAACCGCGACGTGCTGTCGAAGGGCGGTCTGTCCCCGGAGGAACTGGCGGCCATCTTTGACTCCTGTCACGTGGTTTTCACCCCCGAATCCGACACCGATACCCCCAACGTCCGCTGGCTGTGGCCCTATTATGAAATGGAATACACCTGCGGCTTCGTGGATCTGAATACCACCTTAGATCGCATGGAAAAACTGATCCGCGAGACCTCCTACGAGCAGTACGACGTCTCCGGTCTGTACGGCGCCGTGCAGCTGCCCGCCTACTACGGCCGCCTGCTGCGGAACAATCCCGATGTTCCCCACCGGGCAAAGCGGCTGGCATTTCTGCGGGAAGCCTACGATAAAATGATGAGCGCCCTTTTGACCTGTCCCACAGAGAAGCACAACGACTTTTTCCACTATCTGCTGATTCTGGTCATCAGCGACTATTACGAAACCGAAGGCACGGAAAGCTACCGCAGCATCACCCAAAAGCTGATGAAGCGGGTGGCCGGACCGCTGTATCTGCATTCTCTGCTGGTGGGAAAGATTCTTCAGCTGCTGGCCGAAACCGTCACGGAGCAGACGCCCGGCTTTTTCGACGATATCCCCTTTCTTCGCGCCATCACCGATGCGGGCGAAAAAAAGACCGCACTGCAGGACTATGCCCTTCTGTGTGGTCTGTATCACGACTTTGGTTTAATCAAAATGAATATGGACCGGATCCGGCAGACCCGAAATCTTCTGGAAAGTGAACACCAGATGTATGTGCTGCACACGGAGTCCGGTTATGCGGATTTAAAGGAGCGGCCCTCCACCGCGGATTTTGCGGACATCGCCCGGGGTCATCACCGCTGGTACAACGGCACCGGCGGCTATCCTGCGGAATACGTGCGCACGGCCTCGCCCTACCGTCAGATGACGGATGCCGTGGCCATTGCGGATCATCTTTCCCGAATCTCCGTGGAAGCTGCGGCCGACGTTTCGACACCGCTTTTTTCGGATTCCCGCCGGGAATTCTCTCCGGTGCTTACGGCCGTCTGTGAGGAACCGGCGTTCCGCGCCGGACTTTTAGCGCTTCTTTCCGATCCCCAGACTCTGTATCGCAGCGCCTACGATGCCATTCAGGGACAGATTCGTTCGGATTCCGTCTGATGCAGATCCCTTCCGCCAAAACAGATCCGGTTCATGCAGGGCTCGCGTCCCTTTGAACCGGATCTGTTCTTTTGCGTCCGTCTACCCTTCAAACTGTGCGAGTCCTGCCCGATGCAGCTGCCGGCAGCCCAAAAACAGCAGCAGCTGTCCGGCGATATTGACGCCCTCGGCCACCCAGTTCATGAAGGCTTTGTCAAAATTCTTTGAGGACAGATATCCCATCCCCAGAATCAGGAAAAAGGACAGGATAAACATCACCAGCGCGCCATGCTTCTTCATCTTCGATGCCAGATAGCACAAGGATGCATCCATGGCGCCCACGCCGATGACCATGATGCCCACTAAGGCCATGGTGGGCAAAAGGGCGTAGGTGGTGTTTTTCTTTGGTTTTAACACAAACAGCGTCAGTCCCAGGCCGGCCAGCAGAAAGCCGAAAGCCTGATTGGAGAAAAACTGGCGGCTCATCCACTCAAAATCGCCCACACCGACGGCGTACAAAAGCTTATACAGCGCCTTTAAAAGGCCGGCGGCCACCACTACCAGGCTGCCTCCGCGAAACAGCACCGCGCAGACCGCGTTCATTCGTTTCTTCAGATCTTCCCCCACCTGCCAGGTAGCCAGAAAAAACAGCAGCACCGGAACCAGATCCACCAGCGCCATGGGAATGCTGAATTCTTTCATTTCACCCTCCTTTGATTGGGGCAGATGACTTTTTATGCCATGAAAACAGTCTCCTTAAAACGAGATCTCAAGCCGTCACGCCCTCCTTTGGTCAATCCCGATATACCTTCATGGAATGATACTGCTTCGTGAACGGGAACAGCAGCGGAACCGTGTCGGAATACCTCTGATACTCCGGATCCAGGCCGTAGGTCTTTTCCTGCCGCAGTTCCAGACGCTGGGCCGAATTGTACATCACGTAGGTGATAAGCACCAGGGCGATAAGCACCATGATCCACTGGGTGCCCTGCACCGCGCCGATACCAGACACCGTCACGCCCACCCAGAACAGAATTTCAGAGAAATAGTTGGGGCAGCGCACAATCAAAAACAGCCCGCGGTCGCAGAAGCGCTTTGGATTTTCCTTTTTGGCCGCGGATTTCTGATGATCCGCCACGGCTTCGCCGATGATGGCCAGCACCATGATCACAATGCCGATCCAGGCGAACACATTGTCCGACGCCCGGTTCATCACCCGGTAGGTCACGGCCGAGGTCTCGGCCACATACAGCCAGGCGCAGGCCAGCCACATGACGATGGCCACCGGAATGGGGGCTTTTTTCGTGGAGCCCGTGGATTCCAGGGTCTTGCGGTAGGCGGCGTTGGTCAGTTCCCGCTTTAAGATAAAGCCTCCCAGACGCCAGCCATAAATCATAAACAGCACGGACAGCACCGCCGTAGCAGCGGTAAGACTGCCGTTGATCAGTCCGAATACCAGATGGAACAGCCCGATGCACATGACGGCAAAGCCGTAGCCCACCGACATGAACCACACCAGTTCATGAAAGCCCATGCAGCAGCCGATGGCGGCCACTATCAGAATGGTCCACAGAAAGGCAGGCCACACCTGCCCGATATATGAAGGATCCAGTGTTAACATGTTTTTGCCTCACTTCCAAAATAGCTCTTTAAGTATTCCGCAAAGGATGCGTCTCCGGTGACATCCTTGCCCACCAGGTTATGGGACAGGGTCCACTTGGAAAACAGGATGATGTCGTGCTTGCCTTCCTTCTTGATCTTGGGAAGATTGGCCAGAATGGAGAACATCCAGATGGGGCTGTCTTTGATGATCACCGGCTTGCCCGCCGCGCGGAAGCACAGCTTTGCCATCTCTTCATAGGAGTAGGTTTCCTTGCCGCCCACCTCGTACATGGCGTTGGAATCGCCCATGTGAGCCACGATGAATTCCGCAAAATCCGGGCAGTCCACCACGTTGGCCTTGACATCGTGATAGCCTTTTAAAAGCTGCATCTCCCCCTTGTCCACGTAGGGCTTGAACACCTTGGCGATGTCGTAGAAATAGCCGGTGGGACGATGAATCACGTAATTCATGCCGCTTTTCTTCAGTTCTTCCTCGAACATGGCCTTTGCGTGCAGCATGGGCACCTGCTCCGCCCCGGGCTCCGTGCAGGAAATCACGGAAATATAGATAAACTTCGGCACGCCGGCGGCCTTGGCCTCTTCCAGCAGATTCAGATTTCCCTGATAATCGATGTCGTAGGCGGTAAGCGTGGCGGAAGCGCCGGTTAAGCCCATGGTGGTGATCACCACTTCTGCGCCGTCACAGAGCCCTTTCAGGGTTTCCTTCTTTGTGGCGTCAATGGCCCGGAAGGTGTATTTCCCCTCCAGCCCGTTGTTTTCCTTTTCCTTCAGATCCGCGGCCACAACCTCATGCCCGTCGCGGATTAAAACCTTTAAAATTTCGATGCCCAGATTCCCAAAGGCACCAGCCAGAACAACCTTCATTTCTGTGCTCCTCTCTCCTTTACTTTCCCTTCTCCTGAGAACGCTTATCGTTGATGATCTGCATCTGCTCCACATCGATCTTCTTTACGCCGTTTTCGTCAGCCCACTTCACGCAGCCCTTTAACACCGTCGGCAGAAAGACCCGGGGCACTTTCACCAGCATGGCCAGCGCCTCATCCGTAAACTCCACATCGGTCTGCAGGCGGTTCGCCGCGTAGCGGACGGATGCCACGGTGGTCTCCCGCTGCGGCAGCAGTTCCGGAATCAGGCGGCGATGCTTGTGATACCAGAAATTCTTGGAATCCCGGTAACCGTAATCCACCGGAAGGGGCGGGAAATCCTTGGCGCGAACACCGTTGACGATGGCATTGCGGTAGCGTTCCTTCATAAGGATCTTGTCGATGCGCAGTACAAAATGGGCGCCGTAGGGCGACGTAATGCCGTTGAAATCGTGATACTTCTCCAGTTCGTAGTGATCCATACCCTCCGGAAGGGGACCGTCGTTTTCAGCGCCGTCTAAGGTGTCCACCCAGGTGCACTCGCAGGCTTCCACGGCTTCGGTAATCACCTGGGGATAGATGCCGGCGGGATCGGCCGCCTTGCGCAGACCGTCTTCCAGATGGAACTTGAAATCTTTCATCTTCTCGGCGGGCGTATCTCCCGGCCAGCCCAAACGCACCATTTCCTTAAAGCTTTTCCGGTCGTCCGGCAGGAAGTTGATGACGCATTTTTTTCGCGCCAGCAGGTTCTGGGCGGTGTTGGAGCTGTTGCGGCACTCTAGAATAAAGGCGTAATATTCCTTGCCCGCGATGTAAAAAGGCGCGATCAAAGAATAGGGGCCGCAGGTGGTTTTGCCGTCTTCGGTGAGGGTGCTCACCAGAACGGCCGGCATCGGATAAAACAGCGATGTCTGGTAGAAGTTGTCGACAATGCGAAGCTCTTCAAATGATGACATTTCATTCCTCCTTTTGATCCTAACATTCCGCGTCACTGCAGATGCAAAAACGCCAGCACATCCTCATCGGAAATATCCGCATGCTGGGCCGCAGCGATCAGGGTTTCCGCGATCAGCACCAGTGTACCCGGGGTGCTGGGCGTATCGAACCGCTGATACAGCGCTCCCAGCTCCTCTGTGATCTGCCGCACCAGCCGCTCGTGACGCTTACGGAACATGGTGCTGAAGCCCGCTTTTGCAGGGTAGGCGTTCCAGATGGCCTCATAACTGCGGGAAAACCGCCGGATGCCTTCGCAGATGCAAAGCACACCCTCCGAAAGGGACGCTGCTTCTTCCATCTCCCTTCGGATGGCCGAAAGATCCGCGAACCAGTCCTGGGCCATAACGGCACCCATCAGACTTTCCTTGTCCGGGTAATAGTTGTAAATCGTACCCACGGCAATCCCGCAGTCAGATGCCACGCCCCGCAGTGAAAAAGAAGACAGATTCCCCGACAGCAGCCGCGATCTGGCTGCCGCAAGGATTCTGTCTTCCAGGCCTTTTATAACTTTCGGCATGATGGTACCTCTCCGAATTCAGATGAAGCGTTCGTTTTTATGAACATGTTCATAATAGGTCAGAGAGGGTTTTCTGTCAACCAAAAAAAGAAAGGCCGAAGCCTTTCTTTCCTCAATGTATAATATGATTAAGTCGCCAAAAGTACTGATTCGCGCGGCTTCGCACTTCGTGCTCCCACCGCGCTCCCACAACTCGGGCTTTCGTGGAGGTTACCCTCCACTTCGCCCTCGTTGTGGGGCACGCCAATAAGTCTCTCCTCCACCGCCACGCAAGCGTGGCGTGGAGTCGGACTTTTGGCGTTTGAATCATAATATTTTACATCGCGCTTACCGCGTCGAATTCTTTTGTAATCTCTTCTTCCGGTGCCTTTGTCAGCAGGCTGACACAGATGATGACGATGATGCTGACCAGGAAGGCCGGTGCCAGTTCGTACAGATCCCACAGTCCGCCCAGAGGACGCACCAAGTATTTCCACAGGAACACCATGGCGCCGCCGCTGATCATGCCGGCGATGGCACCGTAACGGTTGGTGCGCTTCCAGTACAGGGACAGGATCGTCACCGGTCCGAACACGGCGCCGAATCCGGCCCAGGCAAAGGATACGATGCCAAAGACCGAGCTGTTGGGATCCCAGGCGATAATGACGCCCAGCACCGCCACCACAATCAGGGTCAGACGGGCGGTAATCATGGCCATGCGCTCGTTTAATTTGACGCCGAACACATCCTGAATGATGTTTTCAGAAACCGCCGAGGATGCCGCGATCAGCTGGGAATCCGCCGTAGACATGGTGGCGGCCAGAATACCGGCTAAGATCACGCCGGCCACCAAGGCAGCCAGAAGGCCGTGACGGCTGATGATATCCGCCAGCACCACGATTAAGGTCTCGGCCTTGGAAGAACTGGTGGGATCGTCGATCAGACTGGTCAGCACACCCGCCTCGGTCATGGCGCGGCCCACCACGCCGATGAACACAGCCACGCCTAAGGAAATCAGCACCCAGACGGAAGCCACACGGCGGGAAAGGGTCAGCTTTTTCGGGTTCTCGATGGCCATAAAGCGAAGCAGAATGTGGGGCATGCCGAAGTAGCCTAAGCCCCAGCAGAACATGGTGATCTTATTAAAGATGCCATAGGGATCTGCCGCACCGGTCACGTTGTTGTGGGTGGCGGACAGATTTAAGAAACCGGCCAGATTTCCGGCATTATCCGCTACAGCCGCAAGACCGCCGGCCTGGGTCACGCCGTAGCAGAGCACCACAATCAGCGCAACAGTCATGACGATGGACTGGATAAAGTCCGTGGTGGAGGCCGCAAGGAATCCGCCGGTGGTGGTGTAGCCCACGATAATCACGGCTGAAACGATCATGGCCAGGTGATAATCCACGCCGAACAGGGAGGTAAACAGCTTTCCGCAGGCCGAAAAGCCGGAGGCCGTGTAGGGCACGAAAAAGATGATGATAAACAGCGCGCCGATTAAAAGCGTAATATTGCTCTTGTCACGGAAGCGGTTGCGGTAGTACTCCGGCAGAGTGATGGCGCCCACCTTTTCCGTATACTGGCGCAGACGTTTTGCCGTAAACAGCCAGTTTAAATACGTTCCCACGATCAGACCCATGGCGGTCCATCCGGCATCCGCAATGCCGGAGAAATACGCCAATCCAGGAACGCCCATGAGAAGATAGGAACTCATATCCGATGCTTCCGCACTCATGGCGGTCACCAGCGGGCCAAGTTTCCGGCCGCCCAGGTAGAAATCGCCCACGTCGTTGGTCTGTTTCGACGAAAGAATACCTATCATCATCATTACCGCCAGATAGGCCACAATCGCAATGATGATACCGATTTGCGATACAGTCATGTTTCACAGCTCCTTTTTTGCAATTCTCTTCCTCAGGAGACAAAAGTGCCTGTCACTTTTGTCTCCCCCATCGCTTCGCCGCGGTGAAGTGATAGCGAACTGCTATAGAATAGCACAAATAAGGCGGCCGGGCAAGAAAAACCTGCCCGGCCGCCGGTGTGATCATCTGAATCTGTCCCTAAAAGTCCTGTTCATAATAATAGATCATGTTGTCCGCGTAATTGAAGATAGCCAGCACGATATCGTCACCGAAGCCTGCCGCGTCCTCTGAAATGCCATGATCTTCTGCATAGAAATAGGCCCCGTCCTCAATTTCCGGAAAGAACCGCTCCCCATCCTGCCTGCGGAAAATGGAATATCCGTCACGGTCGCATTCCACCAGATCCGCAAGGCGGTCACTTAGCGGAAGCGGTTTCCAGTTCTGCTGTACATAGGCTTTCTGGCGTTCATTTCCCCGGATCACAAACTCCCGTGAGCCTTCACCGGGCCAGCCGTAGGTATCGTACCAGTCGACAACCTGTGTTTTGGAGTACCAGAGCCCGGTTGTGCTGTGTATGCGTCTCTGATCGAAGGTCGTATATCCCCACGCGTACAATAGCGCACAAATAATGAGAACGCCCAGCAGCACGTATAATACGCGATGGTTTTCGCGTTTTTCTTCTGTTTTCCAGAAGGGCTCAGGTTTCATTGTCTTTCCATCCATGATTCACGTCTCCCTTCTTTCTCAGGCTAATTGGGGTTCGGCAGTTCTCCGTCTGATAATCCCGCCTGCGGTTCTTCCTTTAGCGGAATGCTCTGGGGCTCCGCTTTTGGCGGCGCGTATTCCAGCAGATCACCGGGCTGACAGTCCAGCGCAGCGCAAAGCTTCGCCAGCGTAGATACCTTGATGGCCTTCGCTTTACCCGTCTTTAAAATAGACGTGTTTGCCATGGTAATGCCCACTTCTTCGGAAAGCTGTGTCAGCCTCATCTTACGCTTAGCCATCATGACATCTATATTAAAAATGATCTCACCTTCCATGTGACTCTCCTCTTCCCGCCGTTGCTTCCCGCGATTTGCGATCGTATATGGACGATCGGATGGGGGAGGCCTTATCGCGATCGGATGGACAGGCTTCGCCGCCCATCCGATTCGCGCGATGCGCACATCTCGCGTTTTCGCGCTCGATGTACGTTGGCCCTCGCATGCTTCGCGTGCAAGCACGCGCGCCTGCTTGGACCTTATCGCACTAAATTGTCAGATCTGCCTGGATCTGAAGATCCGCAGCTTTACGAACCAGACTGGCCAGCACAGCTGCAACGGCTGTAATCGCAGCACCGAAAAACACAATCAGCATGGATATCGACAGAACCAGCGGATGGCTCCACCCCATGAAAGCGTAAAAGGCATTTCCAAAAAGGAAAAATACCGTGTCTGCAGCGGCGAACTTTGCAATCAGGCCGATTCGTTCCGCGTTTTTTTGTGTAAAGGCAGTTCCTTTTCCAAAGCTTTGCGCCAGAAGCCAGCTGAGAATGAGCACTGCAAAACAGGGAACGGCGGAAATCCAGATCATGCCCATCCAGCGGGCATATACATTTCTGACCTGCATATAACGGATTGCCAGTGTCTTCCCATATTCAGGAATCAGGTAAAAATAACAGGCCAGAAGGCAGAGGCCCACACCGATCAGAACGACCTTCAGCCAGAGCGCAATCGTTTTCTGTTCCATTACAATCCTCCCGGTGACTTAAGAAAACAGGTTCTGTCACAGACCCTCCTCATCAGCGCTCCATGTAAGTCGTATGCAGCAGAAGGGGGCTGTGCTGATGAATGAAGATTAGCACAGCCCCCTTCTGCTGTCAACAATTTTTTATTAAATTACGATATGAATCAGGCCTCGGCCACATATTCCTCGTACTCAGCTTCGCTGACGAAGAGCATATACTGACCGCTCACCCATCCCATATAACCGCCGGCCACCAGATATCCTTTCATGAGGCACCTCCTTCATCCTGTCTGCACATTGGATTTCTTTTGATGCTCTCATTTTAGAATATGCGCTGTCCGTTTCTATGGACTCTGACAGATTATGCGTCCAGATCTTCCAACGCTTCCAGTCCCTTTTTCGCCTCGGGTCTGGAGTCCCCATGCTTTACAAAGGTCATGGTGACAAAGGCCAGGGCGACGAAGATCACGGCGTAGGGGAACAGCACCGTCATCCCCAGGGCGTCCATCAGGGCACCGGAGATGATGGGTGTGACGATCTGGGCCGACATGGAGGCCGTGTAATAGTAGCCGGTGTATTTGCCCACATCCGCGCCGGAACACATCTCCACCACCATGGGGAAGGAGTTGACGTTGATGGTGGCCCAGGCAATGCCCGCTAAGGCAAACATGGCATTCATCAGCATCGTCGGCGAGCCGGCCCGCATAAAGGACGCCACGAAGAAAGACGTCGCCAGCATGACGATGCCGGCCATAATCGTTTTCTTCCGCCCGATTTTGCTGGCCACGATACCCACAGGCAGGTAGGAAATGATGGCGGCAAGCTGAGCGATGATCAGCGTCAGGTTGAAATCCTTCTGCAGAATGGTGGTGGCGTAAACCGAATACTTGCTGGTGACGGCGTTGTACCCCATAAACCACAGCACGATGGATGCCAGAATAAACAGCAGGGACTTCATCTGAGGTGCGGCCAGCTTCTCTCCCGGCCGGGCTGCGTCGCCATCTGCTTCGTCCTCGTCCGAAATGCCGTACTTTCTGCTCTGCTCATGCATCTCCTGCACGAACCGCGGCTCCCGCACCGTGAGCATGAAGATCAGAAGAGCGATGAGCATGATCAGGGCCACCACCAGGAAATACACCCCGTAGGTGGTGTTGATGTTTTCCACTTTGCCGGTGCCGAAAACAATGCCTAAGGCCAGCACCAAGATGCCGCCGAAGGATCCCATCAGGTTGATGATGGCGTTGGCTTTCGAGCGCAGGGGCTTCATGGTCACGTCAGGCATCAGTGCCACGGCCGGCGAGCGGAAGGTGGCCATGGAAAGCAGGGCCACCATCAGAAGCGCGATAAATACCGGCAGTGAGCCGACACGCGGCAGGAAGATAAATGCGCAGGCAGCCACAATGGTTCCGCACAGAATGAAGGGGGTGCGCCGGCCCAGTTTATGGGTGCAGCGGTCCGAAATGGAGCCGAACAGCGGCAGCATAAAAAGAGCCAACACGTTGTCGATGGCCATCACCAGACCCGATACCGTCTGGCTCATGCCGAATTTGTTGATCAGAATCATGGGGATCGCGTTGTCATAGGCCTGCCAGAAAACGCAGATCAGAAAGAACGCAAATCCCACAAACAGTGTGCGCTTATAGTCGAGTTTCATGTTTACCTCCCCCGAACCCCTTTTGTTGATGTTTCCATTGTCGTCTGACAGTACCGGTCCCCTCCGGTACCCGATCAGATCCGTATATTAAGTATAACGTTTTCGGATATGCAGGACAACACGCTTAGAAAGTCAGCTCCGCATATTCCGCCGACGCCGCCTTACAGAAATCCTTTGGCGACAGCATGATCTGCACCCCCAGACGTCCGCCGCTGACGTAGATTTTATCCTGTTCGCGGGCGCTTTCGTCGATGAGCACCGGAAACTGTTTTTTCATGCCGATGGCCGTGCATCCCCCGCGCACGTACCCGGTCAGAGGCAGCAGTTCCTTCACGTGAATCATGGCCACGGACTTCACTCCGGCTGCCCGGGCGCACTTCTTTAAATCCAGCTCCGCGTCCACCGGAATCACGAAAACATAGTGTTCCCGGTCGGCTCCTAAGGTCACCAGGGTCTTGAAAACCTGGGCGTGATTCAATCCCAGCCGGTCCGCAGTCTCGCTTCCGTCGGTAAATTCGTCGCACTCGTATTCCTGATGTTCATAAGGTATTTTCATGCGGTCCAGAATCCGCATGGCGTTGGTTTTGACTTCTTTTTTTGCCATACATAAGCCTCTCTCTTTTTACGATCGCATTTCAAACCCAAATATAGCATTTTCCTCTGTTCTATGCAAAAATAGATACATATTGTTGCCCGGTTTTTTGTCCCAGAAAGGGGGCCTTATGAGCGGCGGACTTACACTTCAGCAATATAAAGAGAGAAACATTAAAAAGCTGAAGCCCGAGGAGGCGATGCCTGAGGAAGAATACAACGAGTTAAGCAGCATCGTATCCCAGATTGCCCAGGATGAGCAGGAACAGCTGGAGCTGAAAGGTTTTACCCGCAAGGAAGTGACCGAGGCAGCCCAGTTTTCCTTAAAGGGCCGGCTAAGCGGCATCGAAACCCGAAATCTTGATGTCTCTGACTCGCCTGTTTACTACAATTTAAAGACAAAGAAATCCCGCTGGTTCCGGAACCGGAAAAAGCTGGACGACGCGGCGACACTGCTCATCGAAAAGGCGAAGGCCCGGCGTATGGCCCGGATCCAGGATGAGCTGCGCAAAGTGACGGAAAAAGAGCAGAAGCTCATCGATGCGGCGCGGGATCGCAGCAAAAACATGGAAGACGTCTTAAACAGCTTCCATATTCCCGACATGGAAAACATTCCTCAGGGGTTTGAATGGAAGGAAGACGAAGAATACACCGCGTCCTTAGAGGAGGGCATGTCTTCCGAAATCTTTGACAGCATCCAGTACAAAGAACCGGAATTTGAGACGGACATGGACAAGCTCTTTGCGGGGCAGGCCGTCAAAGACCGGATGAATCCCCAGGTGGAACTGGTGGACAAGGGAACGAAAATCATGCTCTCGGGCATTGATCAGACCCTGGCCCGGGAAATCCCCAGCGCGGAGATTCTGATTCAGAAAATACGCGAATCCTACCAGTCGAAACTGGTCGCCGAAATCGAAAAGCCCGGCAAAACCCGGGAAGATATGATGGCAGACAAGACCCGGCTGGAAGCCCAGGCCCAGCGGCAGATCGCAGCGATCCGCCGGGCATATGCGGATTACGCCGCCGGCAAAATCTCGCCGGAGGCCTTCAAGCTGTTCATGAATCCGGCTCTGATGGGTGTTCAGACCACGGGGGAAAGGATCCTGTACAGCAAACTGGTGGGCGTCAGCAAAGAAAAGGCCTTCGTTCCCGACGAGGATCAGGATGAGCAGTACCGCGAAACGCTGCTGAACGTGGTGAATACTCATAATTACGATCCCAAGAGCATATGCTTTCAGGTCGGCAGCAAAGCTCCCTCGGCTCTTACCTTAGCCAACGGAAACGCAGCTGTGGCCCCCATCGTCATTAAGCAGCAGATTTTCCACAAGGATCAGTTTGTCCATTTTCACGGCAAAAACTGCCCCTCCAACGCAGACCGTCGGCTGTACATCACCGCAAAGCCCGAAAAGCAGATCGAAGTGATCCGGGCCTGGAACGAGGCGCTGGCAAAGCACGGAGATCTGAAGGATTTCCTGCACTTTAAAATGCGAACCAACTATTCCGGCGACCGGAAAGAAAGCATCGTTCTTTATCTTTCCGACAACGCCGACCATGAGCGCATCAACGCCTTCATGGAAGATTTCAAAGAGCTCTGCAGCGAAAACGATGTGCTGGAAACCGGCGAAAACACCCTGTGCACCGGTGAGTTCATCTCAGACGGCGTCACATCCTCCACAGAGTTTCATCCCGAGAAAGTGGTGGATGTGCTGGGCAAGGAAGAACGGTACGACAAAAACCAGTATAAAAAACTCGCTTACGGCATTCGAAAAGGCATCGACCCCAAACCGGAGGACCCCGACCCCAATCCACCGAAAGCCCTGTTTTCCTACAACACCTATCTGGTGCGCGCCCAGTTTTTCGCCAACGCCCTGGTACGAAAGAAACAGAACATTCCGGAGGGGGAACCCATTCCCAACACGAATGAAAACCTCCGGCTTTTAAAGCGCTACTTTGCGGACTTCATCCGGTTAGCCGGCACAGATCCCTTAACCATGCGGAATCTCTGAGGAAAGGAGGCCCTTCATGGAATATACCGTACTCGACCATACCGAATTTGACCGTCTGACCAATTACATCGATCCGGAAGTGCTGCGTAGTTTTCAGAAAAGCGTTTCCACCTACGCCCTGTGCGCTGTGGAAGACGGTAAAATCTGCGGTGTGGGCATCTTAGACGCAAAGAAAGCTGCCCAGCTGTATGATCTGACCATTCTTCCGGAATACGAAGAGGAACTGCGTCCCGCGCTGCTGCACGAAATGGTGGCCCTCTGCGACGCCCTGCACTGTGACGGCATTGTCCGGGAAGTATACGATGCAGAAGACCCCAGGCTGTGGGACGAACTGCTTAGGGCCGAAGGCTTTACCCATGAGTCCACCAGCACCCTGTATCGGTTTGATATCCGAAGCATCAGCGAGGACTCTCCCTTAAGCCGGCCCGCTTCTTCCGGCTCCATCGTTCCCCTCTCTTCCGCCAGCCCGGCCGAGCGCCGGCTCTTCGCCAACCGGCTGGTAAAGCGCGGAGAATACGACAACTTCATGGATCCAGACAATTCTCTGGACTATTCCACCATCTATCTGCAGGATGGGGAAATTGCCGGATGCATTTTGGTGCGGTTTCTTGAAAACGACGATTTTTCCATCGAATACGCCTACACGAAGGGTATCCGAAACAAGACCGCGCTGATTTCCATGCTGCAGTTCACCCTGGGGCGGCTTCGCGAGTACTATCTGGATCCGGATATGCATCCGGACGGGTATCTGCTTTCCGCCAATGCCATGACGGATTCGCTGGTGAACCGGCTGCTGCCGGAGGCGGATATTGAAGATCACTGCGCCGTGTATGTGCGCATAGCGGAGTGATTGTTTATCAGTGATATAGCGAAAAAAGGCCCCCTTTCCTTCGAAATGACGAAGGAAAGAGGACCTTTTTTCGCGATTATCCGGCCAAGACTTAGGCGTGCTCCCTGGATGCGTACAGGGCCGGGTAGCGTTTTTTGTCGATGACGATCAGGATTATCGTCAGCAGGATGGCGAATGCGAGAAAACCCAAAATCGTGCTCCAGGCGGTGATGGAGCCGGCGCGGTCGTAGACAGCTCCGCTCAGCAGGTATACGATTCCCTGGATGACAGCGCCCATGACGGAGGAGACGCCGTTGATGCGTCCCCGGTGGCTGGCCGGGATGCGGCTGGATATGTAGGGACTGCCTGCGATGGTGGTGAAGATCTCACCCCAGGTGAAGATCAGCATGCAAAGATAATACACCGGCACGTGTCCTAAAAGGTTCATGAACATCAGGTATCCGATGCCCACTAAGATTTCGCCGGCCAGCATTTTGTGCAGGTCGCGCCATCCTTTGAACAGGCGGGTGATCAGGGGTGTGAACAGCACCACGACAATGCAGTTTAAGGAGGATACGGTTCCATACAGCACGGCGCCGTCTTCCCCATGGACCGCGCCCATATCCAAAGGCATCAGATAGCCGTACTGCCCGTACACCGCGTAAAACAGGGTGGACATGAACATAAAGCACACCAGCACCTTGTTTTCGGAAAGGATCTTCCACAGCGACTCTCCGCTTCTCTTCTCCTGGTACACCGACTCGGCGCTTTCGTCCTTTTCCGGCGTGATGTTTTTGATCTTAAGAAAGATCAGCAGAGTGGAAATACCGATGGAGCAGGCGCTGATGATAAAGGCCAGCCACAGGTAATTCTTAAACAGCAGTCCCGCGATGGTGGGGGACAGCACCAGGCCTAAGTTGTTGCCCAGATACTCCAGGGAATAGGCCCGTTCCCGGTCCTTCGTCACCGTCAGATCCGCAATCAGGGCGTCATAGGAGGGATACTCCAGGCTCTGGCAGATGCCGGCAAACAGCATCAGAATCAGGGTTCCGAAGGACAGCGGCACCAGTCCGCAGAAAAGGAAGCAGACAATGGAGATGGTATCAAAGCAGACGATGACGTTTTTCTTGTTGTAACGGTCTGCCAACCGGCCGCCCAAAAGGCTGGCCGGAAGCATCAGCACGCTGGAAGCCACCATCATCAGGGAAATCTGGGAGGCGGACAGATGCAGTTTCTGGGACATGATCATGGTCAGCATGGGGTAGACCATGGAGCCAAGGCTCGTGACCATGCGGCCGAAAACCAGCACGTATATTTCTTTTCGAAGGCCTCTGTACTGGGACAGAAGGCCGGTATTATTTGACATAACTTCTCCAAAAAAAGCAGCTGCTCAATGGAACCTTCACTTACTTACAGTACCAAAGACAGCACAAACACCGTTCCCACACAGGACAGAGCCACAATAAACAGGTCTTCCTTCCACAGGGCCATCCCGATACCCACGGCTAACGCCGCAAGTCCCACAATGGGATTTGCCGCCGCGGACAGAATGGCCGGAAAGGTCATGACGGCTAAGGTCACATAGGGAACATAATAAAGGAAGGATCGCAGAAACCGGTTTTTGATCTCCCGCCGCAGAAACAGCAGCGGCAGCAGGCGGATCAGGTAGACGGTGGCACACATGACCAGCAGGGAGAAATAGACATTATTCATGGTGCGCCTCCTCTCCTGCTGCTATTGTTTCGGACATGGGTTCATCCGCCGGCGCATTTACATTCGGATTATTCGTCGGTTCATCCGCCGGTTTCTCATCACTATTCTCAGGCAGAGGACGGATCACTGCTGCCGCTCCCGCAATGACCAGAGTTAAGATGATCACCCGGAAACCCGAAGAAATCTCCTTCACCAGAGGAAGCACGGCAAACAGGCCGCTGGCCGCCATGGATACCGCCACCAGAATCCCAAGAAACCGCTCTTTCTTTGCCGGCGGGATGATGATGGCTAAGAACATGCCGTATAAAGATGCCCCCAGGGCCGCCACCACCCGGTCGGGAAGGATGTTGCCCGCCAGCACCCCTAAAACCGTGCCCAGGGTCCATCCGAAGGCCGCAATGATAAAAGCGCCGTAGGCGTAAATCGGTTTCAGATAGCCGTCCACCGCTGCTGCCAGACCGAACAGTTCGTCCGTAATGGTCTGGGCCAGCAGAAACCGATGGCCCAAAGCCATCTTCGGATCCAGCTTCTGGGACAGGGCGCAGCTCATCAGAAGATAGCGCAGATTCACCACCAGACAGGTGGCGATCATCTCAATCACCCCCGCTCCCGCGGAAAGCAGCGTAATCGCAGCGAATTCCCCCGCCGATGCCACCATGCCGATGGACATCACGCCGGACTGGGTGGCTGTCATGCCGATCTGCTTCGCCGCGATACCCAAAGCAAAGGCCACGGCAAAATACCCCAGGCAGATGGGAAATCCATGCTTTAATCCCAGCCAGAAACTCTGGCTGTGCTGATTCGGTTCACTCAAAACAAACTCCTGCTGTATATTCTTTTCCCTATGAGACAAAAGTGCCAGGCACTTTTGTCTCATACTTGCAAATCTCAGTGAGTCAAAAGTGCCTGGCACTTTTGACTCATCGGACCTCAATCTGGCCCAGCACTTCTCCGATGGGCTCCCGGAACACCATGGATGCCCGATGATCCATGGGCGTTTGGGTCTTATTCATCAGAATCAGGTCCCTTCCCCGGAAATACTCCACGAATCCCGCTGCCGGATACACCACCAAAGAGGTGCCTCCGATGATCAGCATGTCCGCCCGGGAGATGGCGCTGACAGCGCCGGAGATCACATCCCCGTCCAGACTCTCTTCGTAAAGCACCACGTCCGGCTTGATATCGCCGCCGCAGGCATCGCAGTGGGGAATGCGGCTCTCTTTGTGGGCGGCCAGCATGTAGCGGCTGTCGAAGAATTTGCCGCATTTCTCGCAGTAATTGCGATGAATGCTTCCGTGAAGTTCGAAGACCTTTTTGCTTCCGGCCCGCTGGTGCAGACCGTCGATGTTCTGGGTCACCACGCCGATGAGCTTGCCCGCAGCTTCCAGTTCGGCCAGCTTCCGATGGGCCGCATTGGGTTTGATGGCCGCATCTTCCGGCGCGTCCGGGCCGATTTCCGGCACTAGAAGCTTATCAAAATAGTAATCGTAAAAATCCGCCTTCTGCCGAAGGTAGAAGGAACGGGACAGCATGGTCTCCGGAGGGTATTTGTACTTCTGCCGGTAGAGGCCGTCTTCACTGCGGAAGTCCGGCACGCCGCTTTCCGTGGATACGCCTGCGCCGCCGAAAAAGACGATCCGGGAACAGGCATCGATGCGCTCCTGCAGCTTTGCGATTTTCTCATTCATATGTATTCCCCCATACTCTGCTTTTCTGCCATTCCCCATGGGCTGGTGCGAAAGCCCTTTTTTCGCAGTCTTTCGCGGATCGATGCAAATTTACACCATCCCGGCGCCGAAATCCATCAGACCGCCGCCAGCGCTTTCAGAAGTTCCGTCACCGTTTCCATCTCCTGCACTGAGGCGTACTCAAACCGGCCATGATAATTGTATCCGCCGGTGCACAGGTTCGGACAGGGGATACCCATGTAGGTCAGGGCCGCACCATCGGTACCTCCCCGGATGGGCACCACCACCGGCTCCACCCCCAGCTTGCTTAAGGCCTCCTTGGCCCGGTCGATGAGCTCCATGTGATCCTTCATGGGGATGGCCATGTTATAGTACTGATCCGCCATGTCCAGTTCAGCAACTCCCTCGCCGTATTTGGCGTTGATCAGTTCCACGCAGCGGGTCAGGAAAGCCTTCTTCGCCTGCAGTTTTTCCAGGTCGTGATCCCGAAGGATGTATTTGGAAACGGCCTCCTCCGTGTCACCGTGGATGCTGTCCAGATAATAGAAGCCTTCGTACCCTTCCGTGTGCTCGGGGATCTCCGCCTCCGGCAGCAGACCGTTCAGCTCCGCCGCGATGCGCACCGCGTTGATCATGGTGTTTTTCGCGTCCCCGGGGTGCACGCTCTTGCCGTGGAAGGTGATTTTCGCCTTCGCACCGTTGAAGCACTCGTATTCCAGTTCACCCAGTTTGCCGCCGTCCACGGTGTAGGCTTCCTTTGCACCGAAACGCGCCGGATCAAAATGCTCGGTTCCCCGGCCGATTTCCTCATCCGGCGTAAAAGCAATGCAGATGGTACGGTGAGGCACTTCCGGATGGGCTGCGTACCAGGCCGCCATGGTCATGATTTCCGCAACGCCGGCCTTGTCGTCCGCACCTAAAAGCGTCGTGCCGTCCGTGGCGATCAGATCTTCGCCAAAGTGGTTTAACAGTTCCGGGAATTCCCCGGTTTTCAGAAGGAAATCCTCTCCCTGGTAGTTTTCGATGATCCGGGGCTTCACATCCTTGCCGCTGGCCGCCGGAGACGTATCCATGTGTGAAACGAAACCCAGCGCCGGCTCGGTACCCGGAATCTTCGCATAGACGTAGCAGAATTCCTCATCGTAATCCACCTGGGCCCCGATCTCCTCCAGCTCCCGGGCCAGAAGGGACGCCAGATCGCGCTGCTTTGCAGTGCTGGGCTGGGGTACGGCTTCCTCATCGGACTGGGTATCAATCTTTACATATCTGAAAAAACGCTCAAAAAGCGAATGGTTTGAAATCATTGTTATCTCTCTTTCCACTGCTGGTTTGCTATGAATTCCATATCCTTTATGTTCAACGGTGCCATGAAGCACAGTTCATCCGTAGATTATACTACATCTGCCAAAAGATGTGAAAACTTCATGAAATGCTTCTTTTTTCCGCGGTTTGTGGTATTCTATCGTAGTATCTTTTAAAGCACCTGTTCAGTACCATATAAATGATTGGAGACTTCAAATGAAAAAGTCAATTGCTTTACTTACTGCTTCTGCTCTTTGTGCCGCGTCTCTGTTCGCCGGCTGCGGAAAAGAAGCCCCGGCAGCAGATACCAAAGAATCTGCCGAAACCACCGAATCTGCTGAAGCAGCAGATACCGCTGAAGAAACCGCAGCGCCTGCGGAGGTGGTGATCGAAAACGAGCACGTATCCGTAGGCCCCTACAAGGGCATTGAGTACAACGCCGTTAAAACCACCGTTACCGATGAAATGCTCGAAGAGGAAATGAATTATCTTCTGGAAATGTACGCCGAAGCCGGTGAAGCGGATCATGACGTGGTGGAAGAAGGCGACACCATCGTTTTCGACTTTTCCGGTATCCACAACGGCGAGCGCTTTGAGGGCGGCACATCGGAGGACTACACCTTAACCGACGTGGGCAGCGGCCAGATGATCCCCGGCTTTGAGGAAAACCTCATCGGCCACAAGGTGGGCGAATCCTATTCCTTCGAAGTTACCTTCCCGGATCCCTACCAAAACAATGAGGAGCTGTCCGGTGAGGAAGTAACCTTCGAAATCACCATTGACAAGATCTTAGGCGAAGACATTGTCCCCGAACTGAATGACGACTTCGCCGCCAACGTGCAGACCTACTTCGAGGTCAACACGGCGGAAGAACTTCGCGCCGCGCTCCGCAAGGAACTGGAAGGTTTTTACGAGCAGCAGGATCTGACCAACAACCAGCAGGCTGTGTGGGATGCGGTCAGCAGCACCTTCACCTTAAAAACAGCGGATGAGGAAGTGCTGAAGTCCTTTGAGGATGAATTCTACGACTATTACGAAGAGGCCGCCGAAGGATCGGAATTCGAGACCTTTGCCGAATACATCGAGGCCTCCTACGGCATGACCGAAGACGAGTTCGCCGAGCGGGCAAAGAGCTATGCCAATGAGGTATACCTGGAAGATGAGGCCATCAAACTGATCGCCGAGACGGAAGGCCTTGAAATCGACAATGAGTCTCTTGAGGCGGGTTACGCCCGTTTCCAGGAAGAATACGACATGGACAAAGACACGGTACTGCAGTATTTCGGCAGCGAGGCCAACTTCCAGCGCCAGCTGCGCTACGAAACCGTTACCCAGTGGGTATATGAAAACGCCGTTCCGGTGTATGGTGAAGCTGATGCGGCTGCCTCGTCTGAAGTAACCAGCGAGGCTGCTGAAGAGTAAGATACCCAATCTGTAAACATCGGATGGGGGAGCCAGGCTCCCCCATCCGATACACGCGATGCGCACATCTCGCGCCATTGCGCTCGATGTACGTTGGCTTTATTCCATTTTCAAGGGTTCAGTGTTTTCCGCTTTTCTTGCTCTTCTTTCCCTTCTTCGCCGTCTTCTTCCGCACGGAGTAACCGAAACTGCCCTTCTTCTTGCCGGGGGCAAAATACTCGCCGTGATTATAGGACACCAGATTTGCGGCCGCCAGGTTCAGGGCGCCTTTTTCATCCATCAGCGCTTCATCCGCGTGCACGGCCGTCACCCGAGCCACGAACATGTCATGGCTTCCCAAGGGCGTGACGGATTCCACCTTGCACTCAATATTCACCGGCGCTTCGGCGATCATGGGGCAGGCGACGGTTTGGGCCGGCACCGGAGTCAGCCGGCAGTCCGCCCATTTGTTCGTGTCCCGGCCGGAACGCACGCCGCAGTAGTCCATGGCGCGCACCAGGTCTTCCGACACCAGGTTGATGACAAATTCACCCTGCTCCTTGATCATGGCGTAGGAATGCCGGGTGGGGCGCACGGAAATGAACACCATGGCCGGATCTGAACACACCGTACCTGTCCAGGCGATGGTTACGATGTCCGACTCTCCTTCCATGGTTCCGCAGCTGACCATCACCGCCGGCAGAGGATATAACAGGTTCCCCGGTTTTAATGAAACTTTTGCCATGTGACACCTCCTGAACTACTGTTAAATCAACCGGATCGCCACAATCAAGGACAGAAATTCCATCAGATCAAAAATGATCATGCCGGTGATCTGGTTTTTGTTGTCGATGTTGAAATCCTTATCGTCCAGCTTCCGCTCGTCTTCGTCGGCGATGTTTAAGCTGTTTAGGATATCCGCGAAGGCCCAGCGCACCAGGCTCTTTTTCTTTCGGAAGCTCTTCACGTCTCCCTTATCCGCTTTCCGCAGGATGCGGTAGAACATCTTGTCCGCGAACTGGGAATACCACACATCGATGGATGCCCGGGCGATGAGCGGCGTGTGCTCTAATACCACATCTTCCACCTCGGCCTGGCCGTCATCGTCCAGAAGATGCCGGGTGGTGTGGGATCGGATCGCCTTCAGGCGCTCCACCTGCTTATCCACCATCGCCATGGACAGCTCTTTGTAATGTTTGTGGGTGGCAGCAATCACAAATGCGAACAGCAGCAGCACAACACATCGCATCAGTTCATTATGAATAAACCCGTCCACCGAAGAGGAAATGGCGATGGCGTACATCAGGTTGTACAAAAAGGAACAGATCGCCACCTCCAGGGCAATCGAGTCGGACCGGCCGAAGGCCAGTCCCCGCAGGGTTTTACTGATCAGTGTCATCATGATAATGATGATAAGAGACATCCAGATCTGCATGCCGCCACTCCTTATTTTAAGCTGTCTGTCAGGCCCTTTAGGCCCTTCAGATACTGCCGCAGCTTTTTCCTGATATCATCCGACAGCTCCGCTTCGCCGCTTAAGGCATATTCCCGGGTTTTGGCCAGCGTGGCTGTGTAATTCTTTTCAAAACCGGCCCGGGCGGAATCAATGTCAAAATCCCGCACAGTGACATAGTCCGGCGCGCCCACCTGTTCCCTGACGATGCGCATCACAAGAGCTGCCAGCCGGCAGGCTTCCACGGAAGACGCCGCATCCGATTTCAGCAGTTCTTCCAGCTGTCCGGCGGCCTCTTCCAGCTGCGCGCGGTTCGTCTGACGAATGTTTTTGATATCTTCGCCTGAATAGGTCATCTTGCCAAACAGGGATTTTTTTGTGGGCGGAAGAATCTGGGGCGTAAAATCCGGGTCCAGTTCAGCGGGATCCACCGAAATCTTCGGCCGATCCTGCTGGGCTTTCTCGGCTTCTGCCGCGGATATATGCTCCCCCTCAGGGTTTATTTCCCGGCCGGAGGTTCCGGCATGACCGGATGTCTCTGCGCCATCGTCCTCTCGCGGCTGCTGCACAAAATCCGCCGGAAGTTCCATCTTTGCGATCAGCTCATCGATGGCCGCGTCCATGTATCTTCTGGAAGTGGAATAATGCTCAACGCCGTTATAAGACGGCAGCTCCCTCATATCTTCCGGCAGGTCTTCCGGGAAAGCATAAGGATGCTTCAGATAGGGAATAATGTTCTTTTCACACTGTATGGCATGGACCACTTCCCTGCGCACCCAGTCCCCTTCGTTGACACAGCGGTCCAGGGCGTGATTCACCAGAATCACCACAAAATTCGGGGTGTTCTCAATCACCTGATACAGTTCTTCGTTAAACTTTCCGTTGTTTAAGCTTTCCAGGTCAAAAAACACCCGGATTCCGCGATCCTTCAGCCGGTCACACACCAGCTGGGCCAGTTCGCCGCCATATTCCCGCCGATAGCTGATAAATACGTCGTAGTCCATACGCTCCCCTTTTTACTGCAGATCATCCCCGTAGCTTCGGATAAGTCTTTTTTATTGTAGCAGATTCCGCCATAGACCGCACAAAAAAGAGACGCACCAGGCGCCTCTTTTTAATAATTTGTCGATCTTTTGGGGCAGATCTTAGCCCAGCAGTTTTCCGATCAGGCTGTTCTTGCGCTTTTCCTGGGCTTCCAGATACTTCTGATTCTCAGCCTCGAAATCCAGGCCCTTCGCCGCGCAGGTCTTCTTCAGTTCCGCAATGCGCTCTTCTTCCGCCTTGCGATCCGCTTCTTCCTGCTCTAAGCGGGCGCGCTCTTCGGGATCGACCCACACGCCGCCTTCGGCTTCCACAGCAGCCTTCTGACGGGCTAAGATCTTGGCCTTGTCTTCATCCAGATACTTCTCCACGTTCATGCGGGCCAGCAGGATGATGGACAGGGCAAAGCCGATCATATCCATGCACAGATAGGCGATGACCATACCGGTCTCGGTGGATGCGGACTGCTGCACTAAGGTGGCGTCATAGCCTAAGGCACCCAGGAAGATGTTGACGATACCCATGGAAAGCACGGCCAGACCCACCATGGTGGCGCCGTATATGGACATGGTGAAACCGTCGCTGCGGAATCCGTGTTTGGCTTCCAGGTGATCCAGCACGTCGGAAAGCACGGCCACCATCACGTACTGGGCCGGGATGATACCGATGGCCTTTAACACCACGCCGGTGCAGACGATGGCAAAATTATGAACGTTGATGAAGGACACCAGGCCGCCGGCCAGGGACAGAATCAGGCCCAGCACGATGGCCCGCTTTTTGCCCAGTTTGCTGGCTAAGGGCCAGGCGATCACCATACCCACGACCGAGGGCAGACCGCCGATCAGGCCTAAGGTGGACATCAGGGCACCCGAGGTGGCTTCCGGATCGGAAGAGCCGATGACGGAATCGAACATCCAGCGCACGTAGAAGCTCATGGAGGTGTTTTTCACCAGCTGGCCCATCTGGAAGAACAGGATGAACAGCACCACCATCCACCAGAATTTCTCGGAGGTGCAGGCCTTGATGTGGGTGGACATGGGAAGTTTTTCTTCCTTCACGTCCAGAGCCGCGGTTTCTTCCGTGATACGCTCCCGGGTAAAGTAGTACTCCAGCAGGATGCCCAGAGCCGTGATCACAGCCAGGGCGATACCTAAAAGACGCCAGTTGGCGTAGCTGGCCACCCGGTCGATGGTGCCGTCCGCGCCGGTGACGAACATGAAGGGCTGTAAAAGCACCGGAACCAGGATGCTGGCACCCACGCCGGCCGCCGCCACCATGGAGGCGTTGGAGAGGGTAGCTAACAGGCCGCGCTGCTCGCCGTTACGGGTGGACAGAGCCACCATGGAGCTGTGGGCCGTGTAGTAGCAGGGATAACCGATGGAGTAGAACAGATTGAAGGATACTGCAATCCAGATCATCTTCATCAGGTAGTTTTCGGCATGCGGATTGTCGCCGCCGGGGGTCATGAAAAGCAATATGATGGCCACGGCCATGACCGGTGCGGAAAGCAGCAGGTACGGGCGGGCCTTGCCGGCGGGCGTACGGGTGTTGTCAATGAGCTGACCCACAAACAGGTTTCCGAAAACCACGACGATAGCAGACACGATGGGCAGCAGCATGGAAAAGATGCCGAACTGGCTGTCGGTCAGGCCTAAAACGTCTGCGTAGTAACGGGTCAGGTAGGCGCTGAAAATCGAGTTGGCCAGCATGGCGGAAAGCGGAGCTACAAAGTAGCCGATGAGCATTTCCTGCAGCTTGACGCTGCCGGAGGTGATCCGGGTTTTCAGCAGCGGGTTTTGAAATAACTTCTCCATTTTGTCCCCTTTTCTATCCCCTTTTGGTTTCAAAATCGAATGGGCAGGTTGGCGGCCCATCCGATTCGCGCGTTGCGCACATCTCGCGCTATCGCGTTCGATGTACGCTGCCCCTCGCATGCTCAGGTCTTATCGCACAAAGCCCGGCGGGGATCCGATCATCCGCCGGGCCAAAGGTCTACGAATAATGCTTATTTGTTTTGATATGTATCTGCGGCTAAAGAATCGCGTTCACTGCAGATTTCGATTTCCTATAAATACAGGCAGAATGCTGCAGATATCGATTTTTTAGATCTCCAGCAGATTGCTGTAGGCGGCTAAGGCGCCATCGGTCTCGTGAGCCAGCACGGCCTTCGCCAGCACCTTGCCTAACTGCACGCCTTCCTGATCGAAGGAGTTGATGTTCCACACGAAGCCCTGGAACATGACCTTGTTCTCAAAGTGCGCCAGCAGAGCACCTAAGGCTTCCGGCGTCAGCTGTTCGCCTACAATGATGGAGGACGGACGTCCGCCGGCGAACTTCTTGTTCTTGTTTTCGTCATCCTTGCCGCAGGCAAAGGCGATGATCTGCGCGGCCACGTTGGCGCACAGCTTCTGCTGGCTGGTGCTGCCCTGGATATCCACGTCGTTGGCCATCTGGCTCTTCTTGAAGCCTACGAACTGCAGCGGAACGATGTCGGTACCCTGATGCAGTTCCTGATAGAAGGAGTGCTGGCCGTTGGTGCCGGGCTCGCCGAAAATCACCGGACCGGTGGAGTAGTTCACCGGCTCGCCGAAGCGGTTTACAGACTTGCCGTTGGATTCCATATCCAGCTGCTGTAAGTGGGCCGGGAAACGGGACAGCGCCTGGGAGTAGGGAAGAACCGCCGTGACCGGGTAGCCTAAAACGTTGCGCTCGTAGATGCCGATCATGGCGTCGAGCATGGCAGCGTTCTGCATCATGTCGGGATTGGTGGCCAGCCTGTCAGCCTCGGCCGCGCCGTTTAAGAAGCGGGCAAAGACTTCCGGACCGAAGGCTAAGGAAAGCACCGCGCCGCCCACGCCGGAGGTGGAGGAATAACGGCCGCCGATGTAGTCGTCCATGTAGAAGGCGGTGAGGAAATCATCGCTGTGGGCCAAGGGGGAGGTTTCGGAGGTCACGGCCACCATGTGCTTCGCCGGATTTAAGCCGGCGGCGGACAGGGCGTTCATCACGAATGCCTGGTTCGTCAGGGTCTCTAAGGTGGTTCCGGACTTGGAAACCAGGATGAACAGGGTGTGAGCCGCGTCTACACCGGCAAGAACCGCGGAAGCGTCATCCGGATCCACGTTGCTGATGAAGCGGGCTTCCATCTTGAAGGTGCCGTTCACCTTGGCCCAGTTTTCCAGCGCCAGATACATGGCACGGGGGCCTAAGTCGGATCCGCCGATACCGATCTGCACCACGGTGGTGAACTTTTCACCGTCGGCGTTGGTGATTTCACCGGCGTGCACCTTGTTGGCGAAATCAGCGATGCGCTGCTGCTCGTTGGCGTAGAATTCGCGCTTGTTGACGCCGTCTGCCATCACATCGGCACCCAGCTGGCCGCGGGTCAGCTGATGTAAGACCATGCGCTTTTCACCGGTATTGACGACTTCGCCTTCGTACAGCGCCTTGTACTTTTCGGTGAGTTCGGCTTCCTTTGCAAGAGCCGCCAGAGCGGAAAGAATGTCGTCATTCACCGCTTTTGCCGCATAATTATAAGCCATGCCGCCGGCCATGGGCACCTGATACTTTGCCACCCGGGCCGCGCCGCCTTCGCCGGTCATTTCCTTGGCGAGATCGATGGGCGCCACGTTCTGTAAAGCCGCGAACGATGAAAGCGTATCCATATTTTTCCAGTTCATAATGGTTTCTCCTTCCCCTTTACCCCTTCCCGCTTTCTTTTTGCTTAATTCTTATTTTGCTTTTTTGTTTTGATTTTGCTCTGCAAAGAAAGCCATCGAAGGTGCAATGCTGTTTACAAGATATGTAATAATCTTACGACTGCGCGGGAAATGTGTCAATGAATTTCACCTTCGCTCTATGGGATTTTTCTGCGGGTTTTGCGTAACAGATTCCCACGTTTCACCGAAAAAATCCCACGCTCGCTTTCTGTCCTTCGCCGTCGGAGTTTCTGAAGCTTGCGTGGGATTTTGTTACGCTTTTTTACCGAAAAAGCCCGTCTTTCATCCAATTGAAAAATCTATCCTACATAGAGTGTAACCAAAGTGTAACAAGAGAAAAATCTTTCAAAAATGGCCGGATGATGGGCTGTATGCCCAACATCCGGCCATTTTCACCTACGTTATTTTAATAGTCCGCCAGTTGGGCTTTTTAAGCTTCCCCGCGGGCTGCTAGCCCGCGTCAAGCATCCTATAGCAGGCCTATCGGAGCCGCTGGCCTGCAGTGGGCTTTTTCGGCTTCCCCGCGGGCTCACAGCCCGCGTCAATCCAGGTTTTGCAGATGCTTTGGCACTTCGGCGAGGGATGTCAGAATCACATCGGAAAGCGCCTGCATTTCATCGTCCGGCGCAACGGCGTCCGGAATCATGATGGTGTACATGCCGGCTGCATGTCCCGCCCGGATGCCATTATAGCTGTCTTCCAGCACCACCGTCTCCTCCGGCGAGGCCCCCAGCTGACGGGCGGCGAAAAGAAACACATCCGGCGCCGGCTTTCCATGCTCCACCTGATTGCCGCTGATGACTTGGGCAAAATATCCGTCCAGACCGGCGCGGCTGACGTATTTCCGGGCCGTTTCGATGGATGAGGAAGTAGCCACGGCGCAGGAAATGCCCTGCTCCTTCAGCCACTGCAGGCAGGCTTCCACCCCGGGTTTCACCGGAATGTGATCCTTTAAGGCATCGGAAACGAACTGATCCTTGTACACATAAATGGCTTCCGGATCCAGCCCGTGGTCGGCCAGAAGCTGCTTGATGCGGCTGCGGGGCGCGCCGATAAAGGTAAGATACAGATCCTCCGGAACCCCGGCGGAAAGCCAGGCGTCGCGGTAAATCACTTCTGTGTCAAAAAGCGTGCCGTCCATGTCAAACAGGGCGGCACGAAAATGTTTTCGCTGTGTCAATGTGTTTTCCTTTTCCTTTTTGCTGAGCCGATGGGCAGGGCAATGTCCCCGAATCTGCACCATCGCGAAATGGGTTTCATTGCCCGAAAAGGGGACAGTGCCCTGTCCCCGGATTTTTTTACTCTATCTCAAGCATGGCGTCGATGCGATCCGCCGCGGCCTGATAAGTGCCCAAATGGGAGCGGGCTTCGTCCATTTTCGTCCGATACCGGTCGGCCAGAACCGTATCCCCGGCATCCGCATTGGCCTTGTAAAAATAGGCGTCCAGCATGTAGCGGGCCACGTATTCCGGCTCGTCGGTGATCTCTTCCACCGCTCTGTCGTTGTCGATATAGTCCGCCGCCAGCCGGCCGAATTCATCGTCCTCGATGCGATAGCGGGAACTGGTTTCACTGTAATAGCCGGTCCGGTAATACTGCACTTCATCCACCAGATTCACAATGGAGATCACCAGCACCAGGGCGCTTACGATGATGACGATGTTCAGCAGCAGCACAGACATGGATGTTTTTTTGCCGCTGGCTGCCCCGTAGAGGTTTGTATTATTCTTCCGCTTCATCTGCTGCCTCCGTATCTTCCTGCTCCGACACTCGATTAAAGGCTTCCTCCAGAAGCACGGCCCGTTTGGCCTTCGACAGACCTTCCAGGCTGCGGGCTTCTTCCTCCGTCAGTCCCATGTAGGTCACCAGGCAGCGCTCCAGCTGCCGCTTCATGCCGGCGAAGGAGGTGTCGTACAGGGCCAGGGCCTCGTCCTCGTTGTCGCCGTAATAGTACTCACTGCGGTCCTGGTAAAAATCCGCCAGGGCATCCGTCAGATAATTGAGGTAACGGGAAGGATCGGTGTAGGGACCGGGGGTTTTGATGACCAGCATGTCGCTGATGCAGTTGCAGTACATGTTGGCAGCGTAAATGGTGGGGCTATAAACGTCGTAGGCATCCAGATACGTCAGCTCGTGGCTGTCGCAGAAGGCGGCGAAGCGGATATAATCCTGATCCGCCAGATACTGATCCATGATCTGGGTGTATTCGGCGATGTTCTTCTCCGACTCCCGGGACCGACGGGACCGCTGAATGCTGTAAACCCCGTTGTTTAAAAGGGCAAGGGTGATGCCGATGCAGATGATCAGCGCCACCAGCACGATCACACGCACCATCACGGCGGACAGGCGATGCTGTCCGGCGATCACTTCCCGTTTGGTCTGTTCGTAATCGGCCCGGTAATGCGCCATGTCCTGGGCATGCTGGAAGGCCAGTTCGTTTTTGCTTCCGCAGAAGGGGCAGTACTTGTCCTCAAGAGACAGCGTTCCGCCGCAGTTTGGACACTTCATGGGTTCTCCTTCAGATGACGATGTTACAGATGCTGCTGTAGATGACGATGTAAAAACGTGCCCGGCGATTTGGATTCGCCGTCACGGCTTTACTCCAGTTTACTCTTCACAAACCTGTCCAGGGTTTCATAATACAGATGTCCGTTGTTCCGCTTCATGTCGGCCACCAGGTCATCCAGTTCCTCCTGGGAGATGTCGATGCGCTGCACAAGATCCGCCTGCAGAGGCGCACAGCGCTCATTTAAGAAGGCGATGTCCTCTTCGCTGTAATCCTTGCAGTAGGGAAAGCCGTAGCTTTCGATTTCAAACCGGACCAGGGATTCCATTTCGAAGGAATAGATCTTTGCGCCGTCGGCCTCTGCCCGGAGGGTTTCCTCTGCCATGAAAAGATCCGCCAGGGTGGAAACAAAGGGCCCCCGTTTCCAGTTGTAGAGGGTGTGACCCTCGTCCAGGGCGTTCCAGTAAAAATCCACCATCTCCTCATACTGGCCGTTTTTGTAATATTCCTCCAGCGTGGGCTCGTTTTCCATCCGCCAGATGTACTCGGTTTCCTGCTCTCTCAGATCGTTTTTGCGGGAAATGGCGGTAGATGCGATGGCGATGCCAATGATGATGACGGCCAGAATGCCCAGCCGTCCCAGCCACCGGAACAGGTTTCCGGCGGCGCCGTGGACGCTTTCCTTCGACACGCTCTGCATGTTGGACAGATCCCGGCGCATACCCTGCAGTTTGCGCTGATAGGCGCGTTCCGCGGGGATTTCATACACGGTTCCGCAGTAGGGGCAGGCGGGCAGGTTGGCGTCGAACTCGGCTCCGCAGCTGTCACAGACGATGGTGGGAGCCGGACGAACCGGTGTGGTTTTTGTGGTCTTGGGGGTCTTTTGCTTCATAGATTCATTTACCGGACGTTTCAGACCCGCTTACATTTGCAGGCGGGCAGCTGACAGAATGCTCGTAAACGGCTCGGCTATGGAGGAACCGAGGGTTCCCGCGCAGCATTCCTAAAAATGGCCTACAGACGGCATTGTAGCACAAAACGCAAACGGGATGAAGTAGCATTCAGGCAAAGCGTAGGGTATAATGTAAAAAGTGTCGCTGAACACGAAAAACTGACAGATCAAGTGAGGAAACGATATGAAAATCAGCAATCGCAAGAAGATTCTGGCCGTAGTCACCCTGCTGTGCGTCCTGACCCTTTCCGGCTGCGCGCTGATCAACCAGCGCATCACCGAGCTGCACGGCAGCATCATCGGCAACACCTACACCATCGACATCTTCGACAACTTCGGCAACAAAACCCTGACCACCCACGGCAAGAAAATCAACGTGGAGCCCAACGTGGTGGAGGAGCAGATTTACACGGAAGACGGCTGGGGCTACTCCGAAACCGTCAGTTCCGTGCTTACCATCAACATCGACGGCAAGCAGATGATCACCTGCGGAGACACGGCGATTTTCTATGAGGATGGCCTGGAGCCGGATCATGATTTCAGCCTGGACCAGATCTACAGCGAAGGCGGCCTGTCCCTGACGGAAAACACCCTGGTGGCCGGCATGGTCAACTCCATCAAAAACGACCTGGGCAAAAGCGTGGTCATCGTAGTCAAATCCCAGACCGGCGCGCCGATTTACGCCTTCAGCGGAGACAGCGTGCGCTGGGAGATTCCGGAGAATCTGCCGAAGTTCACGAAGCTGATCGTGGACGGAAAGTCGCTGTACATTCACCGGTCCAACTTCCAGATCATCGACAAGAGCCTGTTGGATTAACACACGCATCGTCAAGACATGGGACAGGTCATCGTCCCACGTTTGCAGACGCTGCATCATCCGAAAAAGTGGGACGATGACCTGTCCTCTTTTCTTTCTCGGAGATGGGCAGGCTGTTCCCTGTTCTATGAAAGGAGCCCACATGAGAATCGGCATCAATGACCCCGGCGCAATTGTCCACACCTCCCCCGAAGAATGGGCCGAGAAGGTGCGCAATTATGGCTTTTCCGCCGCCTCCTTTCCGGTGGATTCCCGTTCGGAAGTCCACGTGATCGACGCCTACAAAAAGGCGGCGGATGACTACGATATCGTCATCAGCGAAGTGGGGGCCTGGAGTTCGCCCTTCGTCCCCGATCCCGTGCAGCGGCAGGGCATGCGCGGCTGGATCAAGCGCCAGCTGGAACTGGCGGATTACATCCACGCCCGCTGCTGCGTAAACGTTTCGGGTGCCTTCGGCGAAATCTGGCCCATGCTGTACGCCGAGAATTTCGGTCCCCGGGCCTGGGAGGAAAACGTCCGCTTTATGCAGGATCTGCTGGATGAAGTGAAGCCCCAGCACACGGTGTTTTCCCTGGAGCCCATGCAGTGGATGATCCCCGATTCGCCGGAACAGTATCTGGATTTCATTCATGCGGTAAACCGCGATCGGCTGAAGGTGCACCTGGACATCTGCAACTTCGTCAAGGATCCCTACACCTACACCCATCAGGACGAACTGATCGACCGCAGTTTTGAACTGCTGGGCAGCCAGACCGTCAGCTGCCATTTAAAGGACGTGCTGCTGGATCCCGGTGTGATTACGGTGGCGATCCGCGAAGTGCCCCTGGGAACCGGCGTATTCCCGGTGCTGCATTATCTGCAGAAGATCGACGAACTGGATGACGTGTGCGTGCTGCTGGAGCATCTGCCGGATATTGAGGCATATCAGAATGCGTTGGCATACGCCAAGAGCATTTATACTTTTACCGAATAAAACACGGTCAGGCAACTATAAACAAAAATATATGGGAGGGAACATGAACTATCGCACACTGGGAAAAACAGGCCTGAAAGTCAGCGAGATCGGCTTTGGGGGCGAGTGGCTGGAACGCCACGACGAAGCGGATTCCGTGGAACTGATGCGATACGCATCGAAGCAGGGCATCAACATCATCGACTGCTGGATGCCGGATCCAAAATCCCGGGACATCATCGGCAAAGCCATGGCCGGATGCCGGGAAAAGTGGATTGTCCAGGGTCATCTGGGCTCCACCTATCAGGACGGACAGTACGTCCGTAACCGCGAAATGAAGCACGTGGTGCCGGCTTTCGAGGATCTGTTAAAGCGTCTGGGCACCGATTACATCGACCTGGGCATGATCCACTACATCGATTCCTTTGAGGAGTGGGAAAAGATCCAGGGCAGCGATTACTTAAATTACGTGCACGAACTGCACGAGAAGGGCGTCATCCGTCACATCGGCCTTTCCACCCACAATCCCCGGATTGCCAAGCTGGCGGCGGAAACCGATTACATCGAGATGATCCTGTTTTCCATCAACCCGGCCTTTGACATGCGCCCGGCCACGGAAGACTTGGACAGCATGTTCGGCGATTACGACGCGGCTCTTTCCGGCATCGATCCCGAGCGCGCCGAGCTCTATCAGCTGTGTGAAGAACGAAACGTGGGCATCACCGTCATGAAAGGCTTCTTCGGCGGCCGTCTGTTTGACGAAAAAACCTCCCCCTTCGGTGTGGCCTTTACGCCGCTGCAGTGCATCCACTATTCTCTGACCCGTCCGGGGGTCACGTCCATCCTGTGCGGCTTTGACACGAAGGAACAGGTGGCTGAGGCCGTTTCCTACGAAACCGCCACGGATGACGAAAAGGATTACGCCTCCGTCATTGCTTCCGCGCCCCTGCATTCCTATGCCGGCCAGTGCACCTACTGCGGCCATTGCCGTCCCTGCCCCGTGGACATCGACATCGCCATGGTGAACAAGTTCTATGATCTGGCCATTCAGCAGCCGGAAGTGCCGGAAAGCGTAAAGGCCCACTACGAAGCGCTGCCGGTTACGGCTTCTGCCTGCATCGGCTGTCAGGGATGCGAAAGCCGCTGCCCCTTCGGAGTGCCCGTGGCGGAACGGATGCAGAAGACGGCGGAACTATTTGGAATTTAAAGCCTGCTATAGGATGCTTGACGCGGGCTGTCAGCCCGCGGGGAAGCTTCAAATGCCCGCATCGGGCCGGCGGTTCCGAAAAGCCTGCTATAGGATGCCTGACGCGGGCTATTAGCCCGCGGGGATGCCCCAAATGCCCAACGGGCGTGTTTTGAAGAACTTATAAGTGAAAAGCGGCCGCGCCCACAACGGCCAGCAGAAAAAGCGTTATAAATATTCGGGAATTACGGCTGATTCGCGGCATGGCTACCTTTCCTCAATCTCCGGTCATACCGATGATAACCGGCAATAGACTTTTCGCAATTTCCGGACAAACCGAGGATAACCGGAGATGCGCTTTCCGCAATCTTCGGTCATACCGATGACAACCGGCAGCGCAAAAACAGTGCGGAAAATTACGGTTTGTATTTCACTCACCAGCAATTCCCGCGACAACCGGCAACGCTAAAACAGCACGGAAAACTACGGTTCGCATTTCATCTGGTTCAGTTTCTCGTTAATGCCTGAGAAATTGATGACACACTCTCCCTTGGAAATCGCCACCGGCACAGACCCGGTAAAGGAATAAGCTTTTGATTCCACCGATTCCTCAAAAAACCATACATGCACATTTCGTTCCATGGGATCCACCACCCAGTATTCCCGCACGCCGGCATTCCAGTATTTGTTCAGTTTGCGGATCATATCGTGGCCCGGATTGGAAGGTGAAAGAACCTCCAGCACAAAATCCGGCGCACCGTCGATGTAGCGCTGATTTTGGGACCGGTCATTGCAGATGATCAAAAGATCCGGCTGAAGCATGGTGCGATTATCCCGGTCGAGACGAACGTCCAGGGGTGCAAAATAAAGTTCGCAGCCCTCATGGCGCTCTATACACTCAGTAAACCGCAGGAACAACTGACCAAGCACCATCTGATGTGCCCGCGACGGCGCCGGCATATCGTAGATCCGTCCGTCAATCAGCTCCGCGCGGCGATCATCCGGCAAGGCGTAATAATCGGAAAGGGTGTAATCCCCCGGGCCCTTTTGGGACGCGGCGTTATACAACGGAAGGGACTCGTGAAGATACATCACCGGCGGCTCACCGGTGGTGCGGGGATAGGTAAAAACCGTCATGCTGTTAAGCGCATGCTCCAGCGCCAGGATGGTCTGCACCCGGGGCGCCTTGGTCACACCTGCGAACACCTTCTGCACCGTGCCCAAGGGAACGTTAGACAGCTCGGCCAGACGCTCGTTTGTTAAACCCAGTTCCCGTTTACGGGCACGCATTTCTTCTAAGGTCATGGTGATTTCTCCATTATCGCCTGCAAAAACAATTTGCAGCGGGTGGGCGGTCTTCCGTGCGTCGATTATAGCATGGGGAGATTTCCACTTCAACCGCAATCATTCCATTATTTTTCCATTTTGTGCTCAAATGGAATGGATTGGAATACGGTTTAAGCTGTATTTCAGTTGCACTGCAATCTGAAGCATCCGTTTAGAAATCGCGAAGCAGGTTTATTCGCCAAATGCCGGTTTGAAAAGCAATATGCAAAATATGCATAAGAAGAAATGCGTTCTGTTCACATGCCCGTTTTTCGTGTATGATGGCTTTAACATGCAATCGATCAAAAAGCCATCTCCTGCTCTGCTTCTGATGGAAACGTGCTGCTGGAATCTTGCCGCCTTCGGTTATGACCAGAACACGCAGGAACTGGCGAAGATCGCCGGCTTCATGCACGACATCGGCAATGCCATCAACCGGTCTCACCACGCCGAGTATGGCGGCCTGCTGGCAAATGAGCTTTTAAAAGAAACCGATCTATCCGTTTCAGACTGGGTCATGATCGTATCCGCCATCGCCAGCCACGACGAATCCTCCGGCACGGCGGCAGATTCCATCACTGCGGCGATGATCATCGCCGACAAGACGGACGTGCGTCGAAGCTGGGTGAGGGAAAAAGAACCCATGCTGTTTGATATTCACGACCGGGTAAACTACGCGGTTACGGAAACGGTATTGCGCTGCGATGCAGAAGATAAACGAATCACGCTGGAACTGACCATCGACGAAAACATCTGCAGCACGTACGAGTATTTTGATATCTTTCTGCATCGCATGACCATGTGTTCTCAGGCCGCGAGAATCTTTGATGCAAAGTTTTCGCTGAAGGTAAACGGGCAGAAAGTGCTTTGACACTCCCCATGCCTTAAGGCAGGGGATTCTTGCTACCTGCCGCTACATAGTGGCTGACCAGAACATTTCTGTTAGGTCGTAGTGCAAGGTGTGGGTATGCCATTACCCATCGTAGGGCAGAACATATAGTTCCCTACGCAGTATGTCTGATATTGCTATCGCCAACATACTCAGTTGAGTTACAGATATTCATTGCTCCAAGCAAGTCCCTATGAATGTGGAACCCGCATTT
>JAZPYY010000008.1:0-63138 GCA_045544375.1 Shuttleworthella sp. | reverse complement strand
GATAATATGATTAAGTCGCCAAAAGTACTGATTCGCGCGGCTTCGCACTTCGTGCTCCCACCGCGCTCCCACAACTCGGGCTTTCGTGGAGGTTTCCCTCCACTTCGCCCTCGTTGTGGGGCAAGCCAATAAGGCTCTCCTCCACCGTCACGCAAGCGTGGCGTGGAGTCGGACTTTTGGCGTTTGAATCATACTGTATTTGAAACGTGCAGCGTTTCTCGAGTCGTCCGATGAACGAACCTTCACCCCAATACTTTCATCAGCAAAAAGCATTCCGGCTGCCCTGCCGACAGGGTATCATCTCAGGAACTCTTTGTATGTTATATCATCTGCTCCGGGAAGTGGCAATTGGAATTCCCTGTTTTTTGTCTGGATTATGATCTCCCTTTTTGCGGCACAAAAGAATCGATGACGCAGGCATACGTTTTTTCTTCTCTTTTATGAAGTAAAAAGATAGAATAGGATTATGATCTGATCGGAAGTCATCCCTGTCGTTTTATCGGAGGTGCATTTATGTCCTTTGTCCCTGTTATGCTTCTTGCCGCCATTCTTCTTGCCCTGGCCATGGTTTCTTTCGGGCTGCGTCCCCGGTTTGTATCCCGCATTCTGGGCATCACCTTTTTTGCAGCCACAATTTCAGGCCTGCTGTACTATGGTTACGGCTACACGGTCTTAAACGGGCCGGGCCTGTCCGCCGCCATTCAGACGCTGCTTTCCGTGTTTCACATGTTTCTGGGCGGAAACGAACTGGACGCCGTGGCCTCCGTTCCTCTTCTGTCATCGAAGCCGATCCAGCTTCTGATGCAGGTGGTTCATCTCGCGGCCTACTATGTCACCGCCGGAGCTATTTTAACCACCCTGGGCGAAAAGCTGATCCGTATCCTGCAGAACCTGTTTGTCCCCTTCCGCCGCATCTTTCTGATTTACGGCTTTAACAGCAACAGCCAGTCCTTTGCGGAAAAACTTCAGAAAGAAACGAAGGGCGCCGTGGTTCTGATTCCCGAAGATGCCTTAGAAGATGCGGACAAGGAAAAGGTACTCACCTTAGGCGCCGTGCTCTTCGATCGGGATGACGACCGCGAGCCGGATGCATCCCTGCTTCGCCGGCTGGGAATCCGTCCCGGCGGAAAGGATCTGGCCGTGTACGCCCTTTCGGAGGACACCTCCGCCAATCTGACGTTTGCCATGAAACTGCAGGATGTGCTTCAGAAAGGCGGCATCCAGCCAAAACAGACCCGGCTTACTCTGGTCACGGAAGAAAACGATGTCGCCGTAAAACTGCCGGCCTTCGGCTCTGTGGTTTCCCGGGCACCGGAGGATCTGGTATCCCGCCTGATGGTTTTAAAATATCCGCCCTGCAATGAGCTGACCTTTGATGAAACCGGCCGCGCCAAAGAAGATTTCGAGGCGCTGATCGTGGGCTTCGGCCGCACGGGTCAGGCGGCTCTGCGCCGTCTTCTGATGAACGGCCAGTTTGCCGGAAATCGTTTCCGCGCCACAGTGATCTCCACCGACGTTCATAAGCAGGCCGGTCTGTTCTTTGCCCGCTATCCGGAACTGGAAACCCATTATGACCTTTCCTTTATCGACGACAACGGCCGCAGCATCCAGTCCTATCAGTTCCTGTCTGAGCGGCTGGGCACATTAAAATACATCGTCATCTCCACCGGGGACGACGCAGAAAACCGGGAAATCGCCCAGGAATACGGAAAGTATCTGCGGGAATCCGGCTGTAAGGCCCGCATCCTCCAGTGTTCTCATGCCGGCGTCACCTGCTGGGAAAATGCCAGCACGCCGTCGGAAACCGCATCTCCCTGGACGCCGGAAATCCTGTGCACCCAGACCCTGGACGCCATGGCTTCCGTCATCAACCACCAGTATCACCTGTCGGAAGGCCATACGGCGGAGGAAGACTGGGCCGCCTGCGATCCCTTCAGCCGGGAGAGCTGCCGGGCCAGCGCCGACTACACGCCCGCTTTCATACGGGCCTCCGGCGTTCCGGAAGCGGATCTTGCCGCCAAAGGATGGCCCAACGGCCGGGACGATCTGCTGTGGACCCTGTCGGAGATGGAACACGCCCGCTGGTGCGCCTTCCATTTCTGCATGGGATACCGGGCCATGACGAAAGAGACCTTTGCCGATCGGGCCGCCCTGTACTGCCGGCAGAAGGAAGCCGGCGAGTCCTCTCTGATCCGGGTCGCCAAAGATACCGCCGGAAAACAGCATGCCTGCCTGATTCCCTGGGATGAGCTTGCGGAATTAAATCAGCGGGAATATGCCCTCACCGGCCGGGTGGTGGATTATCTGGCCATGGATCTGGATAACATCCGCATGATTCCGGACATGCTGCGACTGGAACAGAAAAACAGCGACAAATAGAAAAAACGGCAAATAGATGAAATCGCAAAAGGGAAGCCCGCGGGCTTCCCTTTATTACTTATTACGGTTACATACCTGTGTATTATGCTTCTGCTTTCGCCGTCAGATCCTTCACCACTTCGGAAGCCAGCACCAGGCCTGCTGCCGGGGGTACAAACGCCACGGATCCCGGCGTGCTGCGGCGGCCGCTTTGCGCATCTTCTTTGGGCAGGGCCCCCTTCGGCGTGATGGGTTCCTCCCTGGAATACACCACCTTTAAGGATTCAATCCCCCGCTTTTTGCATTCCCGGCGCATCACCTTCGCCAGGGGACAGACCGACGTTTTGTAAATGTCCGCCACTTCAAACCGGGAGGGATCCAGCTTGTTCCCGGCACCCATGGAAGAAATCACCGGTACGCCGGCTGCCCGGGCCGCTTCAATAATGGTCAGTTTCGCCGTCACTGTATCCACGGCATCCACAATATAATCATACCGGGAAAAATCAAACTTGGACGCGGTTTCCGGCAGGTAAAACACCGGCCAGGTTTTCACCGCGCAGGCGGGATTGATGTCAGCAATCCGCTCTGCCGCCGCATCCACCTTCAGACGGCCCACGGTTTTCGTGGTGGCAATGATCTGGCGGTTGATGTTGGAAAGCGCCACCGTATCACTGTCGCACAGATCCAGGGCGCCGATACCGCTTCGGGCCAGGGCTTCCGCCACATATCCGCCCACGCCGCCGATGCCGAAAATCATCACACGGCAAGACGCCAGACGCTCCATGGCCTCATCCCCCAGCAGAAGGCGGGAGCGGGAAAAATAATCCGGATTCGAAGACATCAGGGTTCCTTTCCCATTAATACTGTTTCAGAAGAACAACTTCTATTCCCGGCTGCACCAGCTGCCGGAAGGTTTCGCCGTCATTCGGTGATCCCACCACGGATCCGTAATGGGTGGGAATGGCCACAGCCGGATGAAGGGTGTTCACCAGTTCGGCGGCCTTTTTCGCATCCATGGTGTAGGTTCCGCCCACAGGCACCAAGGCCACGTCGCAGCGCACAGCGCGAACTTCGCTGACTGCGTCCGTATCACCGGCGATGTAGATCCGCTTGCCCTCCGTAATCAGAATGTAGCCCACCCAGCCGGCGTGTGCCGGATGAAAGGGTTTCAGCCGGTTGTATGCCGCCACCGTCTCAAAGGAGAGGCCATCGATTTCATAGGCCGCACCGGGAATGACAGTCAGAATCTCCGACACGCAGTCGCCTGCTTTTCTTGCGGTGTCTTTCATGTTTTCCGGCACAATCAGAATCGTTTTCGGACCGCAGACCTTCGCAATGTCTTCCGGCGAAAAATGATCAAAATGATCGTGGGTCACCAGCACAAAATCCGCATCATGAGGCTCGGCATGCATCTGAAATGGGTCAATGTAAACAACGCCTGCCTCTGTTTTAATTCGAATACTGTTCTGTGTAAAAACCTGAATCTGATCAACCATGGAATAAACCTCCCTTCCGGCAGTCTCATACACTAAAATCATCGTATCAGACCGCCTTCAGGAGCGCAAGAGGACAGACGTTCATCGGCGCATTATAGTCTGTGTCGCGACGGCGGGCCGCTCTGTTTTCAAGCCGGAATCTGTCCTTTTTTACAGGGAAAGTCCGTGCCAGGCCACGCTCTCATCGTTCCATCCCCGTTCCCGGGTCAGCACATGGTATTCATAGGCATCCGCTGAATAATGATGGGACGCAATGGGTGCAATGCCCGGATAGAACATCCGGTAAACCGCCGTTCCATGGGCGTCATCGCTGTACCAGGCAATTCCTTCATAATTCCAGTCGCTCTGGGCGGACAGTATGTTTTCTCGTTTTCATCTGCCGTATACAGGTGCTCGCCGGAGGTTGTATTAAAAAGACGGTAAACCGGTGTTTCAGATACCGCCGGCGCGTACCAGGCAATGCCTTCATCCTCCCAGGCTCCCGTGGAAAGGAGCACCTGCCGCTCATTGACGTCTCCTGTATAAAGATGCTCGCCGCTGGCCGGATTATACAGCCGGTACATAGCCGAAGCATTCTCTGTCTGCCGGGCCAGAATTTCCGTGCGCACCGCGCCGCAGATGCTGCAGGTATAGGTCTTCTCCCCCTCATTTTCCGAGGTCGCCTCTGCAGTTACCTTTCCCGCATCCCAGGTATGCCCAAAGGCGCAGGGATCTGTGGCAGCAGAAATCGTTTTTTCTGCCTCGGCACCGGTGGTTACCGTCAGCGCCGATGTATTCAGAGACGGACTGGTGTATAGAATGTAATTCGCATTCCGGGGCAGTGTTTTGCTGGCTAACGTCACATCCCCATTTTTCACGTTTACCACGGTGCCTGCTTTGTAAGAGGCCCGATTTACGTAATAGGTCTGGCTGGCGGGGGAAATAGCCTCGCCCATTCCGGCGGAACCGGCGCCAAACACGGTAGCACCCTGGAAAAGGATATTTCCATCCGCGTCAAAGGGTGTATTGTCACCCCCCGCCGCCATGGAGAATATGGTGATGTCGCCGCCGTACAGGTTTAAGGGGCCGTTGGAGTCCAGGCCGTCGCCTAAAGCGTCTACGGCAATCGTGCCGCCATAAATATTGATGGAATAATCAGCATCTGCTGCCGTGCCAAAGGTTCCGCCCAAGCCGTTTCTGCCGCCGGGTGCGCCGCCGGGGGTAAAGATATTGTCACCGCCAAAGCCGGTGTCCGTTCCGCTGGTGCTTCCCCCCGCCGCGTTAATGCCGTCATCCGATGCGGTGACTGCGCTGCTGCCGGAATACATATAAACCGTTCCGCCTTCCAGTCCTTCGTAACTGGTCAGAATATCGATATCCGGCAGCGTGCTGCTTCCGCCGTTTTCACCTACCGTAAGCGTGGTGTCTGCATGCATGCCGTCATCGCCGGTACGGATGGTAAAACTGCCGCCGGTAACGGTGACATATGCATCCGAATGCACTGCATCGTCAGCGGTATTCAGCACGAAGGAACCGCCGGTAATGAGCATGTTGTTTTCCAGTTCCCGGTCTCCGGAAGCCTTCAGGCCTTTACAGCTCATGGTATCCTTGTCGAAAGTGCCATCCCCATATCCTGTAAGGGTGGTGATATCAAAGGTACCGTCGTTAATGACCAGATCCGCATCCGCGCTGATGCCGTCGCCGTCCGCTGCAACAAAAAAGCTGCCGCCGTTGATGGTAATTGTGCCGGCGGAATCCGAATCATCTGCTTCCGGTACGGATTTGATGGCGTCGTTGCCTGTATCCAGTACAAAAGTACCATTGTTAATGATAATGCTTCCGTCGCAGGCAATGCCGTTGTTTGCCGCGATTACCTGATACGTGCCGCTTAAAAACAGCAGTCCGGAAGTGGACGCACCCTTGATGCCGTTTTTCGCGTTACCTGCGATCACCAGGGTACCGTCACCGGAAAAGGTTACCGTCGATCTGCTTTTGATCTTGATGGCTGCACCTTCAAAGCTATCGTCCACATCCTCCAGGGCCGCGTCCTCGTTGTCGGAAAGGGTGGTCGTGCCCGAGGTTACGATGGAAACCGAACTGTCCTTCTTTACAGTCACCGGGGCCGTAGAAGACGATGCCAGGGTCAGATTGTCGAAAATAAGTGTTACATCCGTCAGGCCCTTCGCCACCTCAATGCTGCCTTCCGCGCAGCTGCCTTTGATCCGGTACGTGCCGTTTTCCTCAATGGACAGGGCCGTCCCATTGATTTCGTAGCCGCTTCCGGATACCGTTTCCGCAATGCCGCTGTCGGAAAATGACAGGGTGGTCCCCGCCGCCGCAAGGGACCGGATCCCCGCAAACAGGGACAGGATCAGAACGGCCGTCAAGGCCAGAGACCCATACTGTTTCTGTTTCTGTTTCATTTCTTTGTCTGCTCCTTCTGTAAACGTATCGTGTCCGATTCCAGAAAACCCCGGTAAAACCAATGCCCGCAGGAACAATTCTCCCCATGTCCGGGCGCTTTAGGTTTTCAATCCTTTACAGCATACAGACGATTCCTTAATGCAATCTTAAAAAGGCGGCAAGAAGAATCCGCTTCCGGTTTCGAGCTTTCTTCCCCCTTTTCGGAGCTATGTTTCAGATAATCTGAAGCAGCACCTGGTGGCTTTTGCCGTCAAATTCCGTCAGCACCGGCGCATCCTTCTTCACGCCGTCCATATACAGTACATGCCCCTCTTCCTGCGGCTGCACACCGTCTTCCTTATAGAATGGACGATCTTCCTGCATTATCCCTGTTCTCTCCATGCGGATGGAAAAACGGGTTCCCCGGAATGTGCGCTCCACCGCCGCTTCCTCCCAGTCGCCGGGCAGGGACGGGCACAGATGCAGTCCATCATAATCCCGGCGGACGCCCAGCACCCCTTCTACAATGCCCCGCAGGCACCAGGCCGATGTTCCCGTGGTCCAGGAACCGTAGGAGCGGCCGTAGTAGCCCGGATGACTGGCATAACAGTTGGTAAAGACATAGGGCTCCGCACCGGAGCGGGCCGAGGGATTACAGGGGCTGTCCGGTACGATTTTCTTAAAGGTGCGCACCGCGTCATCTCCCCGGCCGTCCTTTGCGTCCATTAAGACCTTAAAGGCCGTGGCGTGGCAGTACACCGCTCCGTTTTCAAACAGACCGGGCAGCATGCCGGACATGCGGCCCACGGACGGATCGTACCCGGCATAGGGCGGATCGCAGATGGGATAGCCGAAATCCTGCTCCATGGCTTCCATGGATTTTAGCAGAACAGGTTTGCGGTCTGCGGGCACGATATCCGCCAGCAGAGCCCAGGTCTGGGCGTTTACGTATATTTTGCCGTCCCGGCAGGCAGAACTTCCGATATCCCCTTTTTCACTTAAGGCCCGCTTATACCAGGCTCCATCCCAGGCATACCGGTTAATGGCCTCTGCCTGGGCTTTGCGGCGTTGGCGAAGATATTTAGAATAATTCTCTAATCCTTCTATATCAAAGCAGCTGGCACATCCCTCTGTCTTTTTGTATGCTGCACCCTTCTCTGTTTCTGCAGCAGCTGCACCGTCCTCTGCTTCTGCAGCAGCTGCCCCGTTTTCTGTGTTTACCGGATCTGTGTCCTTCTTACGTACCGTCCCCACATAAGCGTCCAGCAGATTTGCAAACTCCCGCAGCGCCAGGCAGTACTGTTCTGCCAGCATGACAGATTCCGCCTCCGGATCCGTGGTGATATTTAACGCATCATTCCAGTCCGCATACAGAATCTTCGGCAGGCCATGCACCCCCTGATTCTCTTCCAGGCACCGCACCGCCGCTTTCATATGCTCTAAAACCATAGCGCTGCCGCCGTCCTGCCATTCAATTTCCCGAAAAAGGATTCCGAAATCCCCGGTCTCCTTGATCAGCTCGCACACTGCCCACAAAATCCAGAAGGGCTGATCGGAATAGCGGGTGTCGTCGTAGGGATACCAGGTCAGCACCGCGTGTCCGGCTGCAAACTGATGCCGCAGGCATTCTAAGATCTCTTCCCTCGCCTTCTTCGGCCGGTAGTTTAACAGGGCCACGGCGATCTGCAGATTGTCCCGCACGCCCTTTTTGCCCACGATGCAGAAATCCACCTGCTTCTGTACCCACAGATTCAGCCGGTCGTTGATCAGCTTATCCGGTGTATGAAGGCGCAGGGTGGCATAGCGATCATAATAGGCCTGCTCCGCCGCTGCTGCTTCCTGATCGAAGGCCGCCTGCACGCGCTCCACAGCGGTGGCATCTTCCGCCCCATACGTTTGCAGCAGTTCCTTTACCTCGTCATCGCTTTCACTGACCCCCAGCAGGATATGCAGCGTCTTGCGCTCGCCGGGCAGAAGCGTCACCTTATGCTGCAGCACGCCGCCTAAGATAAACAGCGCGCTGCCCCGGTTTTCGCAGTCCTTCCCCAGCAGCACCGTATCCGGCCGCTGAAACAGGGCCGTGGCAGAGGTATCCGCCTCTGTCAGGGTGCTTAAACTGCCGCAGAAGGCGGAAAGTTCGCCGTCGCAGGCATAGGGTTCCTCCGCAGAAACCAGAAAAGCATTATAGCGACCGTGGGGCGCAAAGGGATGGCGGGAGCCGCAGTATACCCCGCGAAGATCCGGCCGGCACTCCGTGGTCATGGCCCGGTACATCTCGTAGTACCTGGGATAGCGGAATCCGTCCAGGTCAAAGCTGGCCGCGGAGAACACGGACAGCTGCCGCGCCCGATCCGTGCGGTTTTCCAGGCGGATGGTCCAGACTTCGTGGGTGGCGTCTGCAGGGACATGATACCGGACCGAACCGGCAATCCCGTCTTTTACAGAAGAAATCCGCGTATAGCCGATGCTGTGTTCGCACAGGTAATCCTCCACCGGCTCCATCAAAGGCGCCAGTCCCGGATTCCAGCAAACGCCGCTTTCCTCATCCCGGAAGTAGACGTAACGGGCGGAGCGGTTGTTTACCCGGCACACATTGGCCTTCTCGTCGATATACTCGCTTTTCCCGTGGCCGACCTGGGAAATCTGGGCGCAGTAGCCCTTGCTGCTCCACAGGTAGTTGTACCAGTAACGGGGCGTGCGCGGATCGGTGATCCGGCAGGTATTGGAATCTTCAGAAAAAGAATACAGACGGCTCATGGGATAACCTCCGTTTTTTCAAAGGAATCGGAAACAATTCTTTTTTAACATAACCCCGGTGACATCTGATGTAATTTACGATATGATATTGTAAAATCCTGAATGGAGGTTTGTATGGATCTTTCCTTCTTCTGCAAAATGTATTACCAGTCCACGGGTACGCCGGTGGTTCTGATCCGGGAAGGCAGCGTCGCCGAAATCTTTGGCTTTCACGGTGAAGTCTGCGTTTCGGATGAGGTGCTGCATGGCATTCTGTCTGTGGAAACAGCTCCCTCTTTTTTCGAAACCCGTTACAATTTCTTTTACGGACGGATCCGCTGCGGCAGCGCGGACGTGATCGTGGGCCCTTATTTCTCCACCCCCGCAACCCGCGCCGTGGCTGTGGCTTTTATGAACGAAAACCAGATTTCGGCCCGGTATTCCGAAGAAGTTCGCCGCCTGCTTTCCCGCATTCCGCCCTACGAACCCGGCCGCTTTTCCTCCACCTTGTCGCTGCTGGAACTGGCCTTAAACGGAAAAGCCAAGGATCCTTCTGATATTATCCCCCTGTCGGCAGCCGAGCCGGAGGACATCGCCCAGGATCACATGGCGTCGGCCTATGAATCCCAGGAGGACCGGTTTGAACACGGCACCTTCTATTTTGAAAGCCAGATGCTGGGATATGTGAGAGACGGCAACAGCGCCGGACTGAACCGCTTTCTTCAGGAGGCGGCCTCTGCTCCCCTGCCCGCCGGCACCGTGGGGGATTCACCCCTGCGGCAGGCCAAAAACATCTTCATCGGCAACGTGGCCCGCATCGGCAAGGACGCCGCCATCCCCGGAGGCATGGACGTGGAGGAGGCCTACCGTCTGATCGACCGCTACAGCCAGAAGTGTGAAAGCTACAACTCCATCCGGGATATCGATACCCTGACCTATCAGATGTTGATGGATTTCACAGACCGGGTGGCAAAGGCCCGCATGCCTCTGTCCATGTCTGACGAAGCCTACGCCAGCATTCTTTATATCAACGAACATTTAAACGAGCCCATCTGCGTGGACAACGTGGCGGAAGCCATCCACCGCAGTGCCTCCTATATCAGCAAGAAGTTCCGCCAGGAAATGGGCTTTTCCGTGGGGCAGTACATCATTCACGCCCGGATCAACGAAGCCAAAAGCCTGCTTCTGTACACCGGCAAATCCTTAAATGAGATCAGCACCTACCTGTGCTTTTCCTCCCAGCCCTACTTTCAGAACGTGTTTAAAAAGGTGACGGGCATGACGCCCTTGGAGTATCGCCGCCGGCAGCGTCTCATCGGCCGGGGACAGATTCCGCCGGATGAGAATGAAGTCACCCTGTGGTCCACCCCAAATAAATAGAATATACATGCAGGTGCCCGCAGCGGAAGTTTATCCGCTGCGGGCACCTTTCAGGTGGAGGGTCATTTTAAAGAAGGATCCTCCCGTCTTATTTTTCCAGTTCAATCACAAACTGTGCTGCCGGCATGCTGCCGTCCAGATGGAACACCGTCCCTTCAGCACAGGCTTCACCCTCGGATACGGCGATCTCGGCGCCGTACACATCCAGCATGCGAAGTTTTGCGGAGGGCGCAAGCACCACCACGTCCCCTTCCAGGGTCTCCACAAACAGCTTTCCTTCCACCGTGACCATGGTCATGGGGAAGCCCATCATTTCCACCCCGGGCTGTGCCGTGGTTTTGTCCGTTCCGGTTTTGCCCACTGCGGTAAGCATCAGCCGCTTCGCATCCGAAAGCTTTGTGCCCTCGGCGGAGAGAAGGCCCAGGCTGATGCGCTCATTCTTTGCGTGCACCCTCACCACATCTCCCAGCAGGATTTCTTCTTCCGGCGCGCCGCTGAAATAAGCCACCTGCGCTGCCGAAGCTTCAAACCGGCTGTTCTGGGGATCAAACCGCAGTTCCCTGGTGTCTGAAACCAGGGCTCCGTCCACCAGGCCGGCATCTTCATCCAGCAGTCCCCAGGCATGAAGGGCGTCGGTCAGCTGCTGAGCGAAGGCGGTGTAGTCACCGGTTCCAGCCACGGAAGCGATATCCGAAAAGACCAGTTTCTGATCATCCCGGAAGATGCCCTCTCCTACAGCATCGCATCCGGCCGCTGCCGCCGCAAGACGTCCTGTATCCTCATTCTTCCAGGGATCGCTGCCCGGATTCCAGGCGTACAGCACGCTGTGGGAAGCCGCAGACAGATCCGCCGTATTGAAATAGCCCTTGTTCACCACCAGATCCGCATCGCTGTCATAGACATTTTTGTCCAAGAACCGGTTGCGCATGCCGGTGATATAGGGAAGCACCAGGTTGGGCATATCCCCGAAGGCCGGGAAGGTGAGCAGATCCTCTTTGGTCACCGCCACTTCCGCTTTCGTCTTCGCCGGAGCAATCAGACCTTTTAAAAAGACGGTGGCCATCATGCCGAACTGCAGGATCAGCGCCGGATCGTTGTAGGCGTCAAATACGCTTAAGACTTCGTCCGCCGGCTGATCGTCAATCTTCTCAGAGGTGTGATAGTTGTATACGATCAGGCCGTCCCAGTCGTTTAAGCAGGCGTAGCAGACCATGTGCATAAAGGCGGTGGAATGGAAGGGATGCAGTCCGTATTCATTCCACTCTGCTGCCGTAAAGGCCCGGTCCGCGGTGGCGGAAACAGCACCGAAGCTGGTGAGGGTGGTGCCCATGGATCCGATGTAACGCTGAATGGTCAGGGGATTGGTGGAAACATATTCCGCCGGGCCCGAAACCATATAGTGGGGATAATCCACGGGGAAAATCGGATGATTGAAGTAGCAGTCCTGCTCCATCACATCGCCGTCAGTATGACCGTACACGTCGGCCGCGCCGGCGGTAAGATTGCTGGTGGCCACCGGAACCCGCACCCCTAAGGAGCGCACATATTCCTTCATCATGCCGTAGAATTCCCGGTTTTTTTTGGCGCCGAATTCCATGAAATCCCCATAGCGGGCGGGACTCTCAAAAGCATCCCAGGCACCGGCCGCGTCATTGTTGGGCTGATAGAAGGCACCGTGAATCACTTTCACCGTTCCCTGCTCGGGATCCTCATCGTCCCCAAGGCAGCAGGCGCCGTCCTTTGTCCAGGCCTGCACAAGGCCCTCCCGGCTTCCGTATTTTTTCATCAGGAACTCCGAGAACATCCGGTTCACTTCCTGCCGGTAGGGCTCGATGTAAGCCACGGCGTCCGATCCGTCGGTTCCGTTGATGGCGGATTCCTCGTTGGTCAGCTGCACGGTTATCACCGCCGGATCCTCGGCAATGGAAAGCCCGGTGTAGGGATTTGTGTGGGTCAGAAGTTCCCGGGCGTATTCCTTCTGCAGTTCGATGAGGCGCTCGTTATACATGGGGAAACGCTTCAGGCAGGCCGGCGCGTCTCCTTCGATGCCGATATCGTCCGCCTCCAGGAACTGGCGGGCCACAATCAGATCGATGTGCAGGTAGATGCCCTGTTCTTTCAGTTTGGCGAAGAAATAGTCGAAGCGGTCCCGGCCTTCTTTGGTGAACACCCGGCTGCTGCCGTGCTCGTAATCTAAGAGAGCACATCCCGGAGCGCTGCTCCAGCTGGCCGGCTCTTGGGACACCGGCGCGTCCGCGGCATGCAGGCGGATGACGTTGACGCCCAGAGAAGCAAACCGCTTTGCTAAGCGTTCCGCTGCTGCGTGATCCGGCGTGCAGGAACGGGTGGCCATGGAAAAACCGATGAAACGGGTGCGGGTACCGTCTTCAAAATACATATGTCCGTCTTTGACGGAGACGAAGCCGTGCTTTCCCGCCGGGGCATCTAAGAGGTGTGAAAAATCCAGAGCGCCGGTATTCGGGCGCGCCTTTTCGATGGAAATGTGGTGATTCATAACGGCCTCCGTCCTGGTGTAATCTAATGTGGTTTCCCTTAAGCCATGCACGACAGGCTCGCGATCGCAGGCGTTCGCTCGCTGTCGCGGCATTCGCCGTATGCGTCCTCATCGAAAACAGCTCATGCAAACCCGTTTGCATCGCTGTTTTCTCCTCGTCCGCGCATGGCTCATTACTTCGCGCATAGGAAAGCGCGGCGGCTAAAACAAGTCCGCCGCGCCTGTGTTCCTTGTTTGGGGTTTCGTGCATCAGCTACGGGCTGCTCGCGCTACGCGCTTTCGCATCCCTGCGGATATTCGGACTTTCCGCGTGCTTCGCAGGCTCGTCCTCATATCCGTTGCGTTGTCTGATGATCAGCCGGCCGGCCTGGCAAGCCAGCCCTCCGGCCGATCATCGACAACAGCTGATGCGCTTACTTACTTGTTACCCAGAGCCTCGTTTAAGTAGTCTACATAATCCTCAGCGCCGAAGCCTTCTACGGTGTCCACGAATTCCTGCCAGGCAACATCATCGTCGATATCCGTACGACCGGTAACAAAATTCGGAGCTTCCTGAGATACATAGGTGTTTAAGGGGTTGGTGATCAGGCTGGCTGCATCGGCCTGCTCTGCCGTCAGGCTGGAAGCCACGGTGGTGTTCATCAGGCAGCCGGTGCCCACGTAGTAGGACATCTCGTCTTTCGCATGCTGCACCAGTTCGCTGTAGCCGCGGTCCACATTGGCCTTCGGTCCGCGATGGATCACCCAGTTGATGTTGCTGGCGTCATTTAAGCCAGCTTCCGCATCTAAGGCTTCACGGTTGATCACAAACACTTCTTCGCCGTCTTCGTTGGTGGTTACGCTGTAGCGGCCCTTTTCCAGACCAAAGTTGTTGTAGAATTCGTTCTGCAGTTTGGCCTGCTGCTCCTCAGAGAAACCAAAGGTGGCCAGCACGGCGCCTTCGTCGCTGTAAAGGTAGTCAATGGCGGTTAACAGAGCCGGCAGGTTCTTGGCTTCGGCCTTATCGCTTACAACCACCGGAGCATTCACCGGGGAGTTCTGGAAGAATGCGAAGGGTTCCACACCCTGGGCGCTCTTGTCACCATACTTGTCGTTCACCGGCTGGCAGGCACCGAAGACACAGATGTCAGAGGTGATCTCGTCGCCGTTGTTCATGCTGTTGCCCAAGGAGCTCTCTAAGCCGTACCACAGACCAACCTTGCCGCTCCATACGCCGGCGGTGTCGATGGAGGTCCAGATCACGTCGGAGGAACGCTCTTCAAAGGTGGGATCCATCCAGCCTTCTTCGTACCAGGTGTTCATGCACTGCAGGAAAGCACGGGAACCGTCTTCCACATAACCGTTCTGTACAACGCCCTCTTTGTCGATGTAGAAGGCGAAGGAACCGCCAAAGCTGGAGCAAAGATCGCCGGTGGGATGATAGCCTAAGTAGTAGTTCTGGAAGCAGTAGCCGCCGTCGATGTTTTCGGTTTCAATGGCCTCTTTGAAGGCTTCGAACATGAATTCCCAGTCGCTGATGGTGCGGGGATCGGTGCCGCCGGAGGGGAACACCACATCGTCTTCCCACACGGTCTTGGCGTCATCCTGCCAGCCGCCGGTGAAGGCTTTGCCGGTTTCCGGATTCTTGCCGTATTTCACCAGCCAGTCACGGCGATACATGAAGCCGCCCCAGGGATCCTCGGCCATGTCGCCTACGTTGTACAGCTGAAGGATCTTGCCGTCATTCATCATACGGCTCTTGAACTCCGGATGCTCGTCCATCCAGGCCTTGTAGTTGGGCATGTACTTGTCTACATAATCCGTCAGGTCGATGACCACGCCCTGATCGTACAGCTCCGTCACGGTGGCGTTTACGGAACCCATGTCAAACACGTCCGGATATTCGCCTGTGGCTAAGAGCGTGGTAACCTGATCCCGGCTGTCGGAGGTGGGCTGAATAAACTCGATGGCCACCTTTGCAGCCTCGTCGTCTACCTTCCAGGTCTTGTCTAACCAGTAGGATACCACCGGAGCTTCCTCGTACTTGTCAGCGAAGTAAGCATCAATGGTGTGGCTTAACAGATAGGAGAAGGTGGTGTCTTCCGTTACCTCAGCGGTAAGTTCCTCTTCTGCCTCAGCTTCCGTCTCGGAGGCTTCCTGCGTTTCTCCTTCTTCTGCAGCGCCGGTTTCCTCAGCGGCCGGTGCCGTCTCTTCCTGTGCGGGCTGCGTATTGTCTGCCGCGCTGTTGTCGCTGCCGCCGCAGCCGGCCAGCAGAAGGGATCCAGCGGTGAGAATGCTAAGACCCAGTGCACATACCTTTCTGAACTTCATGTCTTGCTCCTTTCGATTCTTTTATGACCCTCTTTTTAAATTACCGATGCGCCGCCTCCGGTTTGGATTTCCTCTCTCTTCAGGCGTCGATTTGTTCGGCTTCGATGGTTGTATTGTAGCAGGCAGAAAACCGTGAATATTGTGAAATCCAGTTTTGTATTGCAACTTCTAGCATTGATACAATTTTCTTTCGAGGCATTCCTGCAACGTATCCTGACTGATCTGATCAGGGCCGCCGGCCCCGCATTTTCCGGCTGCTTTTGGTCTGTCAGCCTGTTGGATCAGAGATCCGCCCGGCGCTCATGCATCCCGGCTTCCAGCAGTTCCTCTTTTCCATCCGGAAGCACCAGTCGGCACACCGTCTGCTCGGGTACGGTGACGGAAATCTGCAGTTTCTTTGAATCCCCCAATTCCCAGCGCACCCGGATGTCGCCATAGGGGCAGCGGTGAGTGCATTCCGCCCAGGTAAGTCCGCCGCCCAGGACCGGCTTCACCAGGAATCTCTGGTATCCCGCCTCTTCCGGCTCCAGTCCGCAGATCCGGCGGTAGAAGAAATCGCCCACCGATCCGTAGGCGTAATGATTAAAAGAAGATTCCCGGATGTTTCCGTCCGGTTCGATGCTCTGCCACTGCTCCCAGAAGGTGGTGGCTCCCCGGCGGATCTGATAGAGCCAGCAGGCCCCCTCCTCCTGCATCAGCAGATCGAAAGCCGCCTGTTCCTGGCCGTTGTCACAGAGGGCAAACAGGATATAGGGCGTCGCCTGGAATCCGGTGTTTAACGCGCCGCCGTTTTCCCGGATCATTTCCGCCAGACGTTTTGCCAGCCGGGCGCGCTGATCCTTTGTTCCCATACCAAAGGCCAGGGGGACCACATATCCGGCCTGGAATTCTTCTTTTAACAGGCCGTCTTCGCCGGTGAACACCTGATACCAGGCCCGGCTGATGTTTTCAGAAAGCTGCGCATAGCGGGCGCTCTCTTCCGTCTCGCCCAGCACACCGCAGATCCGGCTCATCAGGCGGCACGTGTAAGACCAGTAGGCCGTCCCCACCCAGGGTCCTCTTGCCAGCCAGTCCGGGACGGTGCCGTAGGGCGCGCACCAGTCTCCGAAATGGAAGGGATGCTTCCAGATATAGGGGGTTTTGTACTCTTCTTCGGAAAGAGCCGCCAGCTGCTGCACCGTATCCATATACCGCTGCATCACCGGATACTGCCGTTTCAGAACGTCTGCATCTCCTTCCGACTGATACAGGGCCCAGGGCACCATGATGCAGCTGTCACCCCAGCCGGAGGTGACCATCTCCGGGGTGTGACCGGGGCGGCGGGGAATCACAAAGGGAATTTCGCCGTGCTCTCCCTGTTCATATTTCTGATCCAGCAGCCATTTGCTTAAGAAAGCCGACATGTCAAAGTTAAAGCAGGCCGTATTGGCAAACAGGGCGATATCCCCGGTCCAACCCTGGCGCTCGTCCCGCTGGGGACAGTCAGTGGGAATGTCCACCAGATTGGATTTCGAACTCCATTCGATATTCTTCTGCAGCCGGTTCAGATCCTCATTGGAGCAGGCGAAGGTGCCGGTCACCGGCAGGTCGGAATACACAGCGACACCGGTGACGGAAAGGATATCCTCCGGGGCAATCCCGGAAATGCCGATATAGCGAAAGCCCATGTAGGTCAGGCGGGGAGAAAAGGTCTGCTCTCCATCGATGCAGATACAGGTCAGCAGCTGTTTGGCGCTGCGCAGGTTCTGTACATACAGTTCTCCCGGACCTTCCGATCCGCAGGCAAAGGATTTCACCTCTTCCGGCGCTGCGGGGATGGCTTCTTCCCCGGTGGTCCGGGCGGCCCCTGCAGCGGATTCCACCGGATCCGACGGCGTCTTGCAGTTTTTGGCATACTGCATCAGAACTTCGGCGTGGCGGACCCGGATGGTCTGTCCTTTGGTTCCCCGGACGCGAAGTTCCAGGACGCCGGCAAAGTTCTGGCCAAAATCATAAATCCATTCGGAATTCTTATCATCAAAGAACAGCCGCTTTCCCTCGAAACGCTCGTGGGCGGTCACCGGCAGGCCGTACTGCAAAGCAAGCATGGGCCGCAGCCGGGGTGTAACCACCGAAGCCGGCTTCCAGCAGGGGCTGTCCGACTGAAGGTCCACCCGGGCGTCCATGGTTTCGCCGTCATACCAGTCTGCAAAACGCACCGGTCCTTCTTCCGTCACCTGCCAGGTGTCATCGGTTGCGACAATTTCTTCGGAACCATCTGCATAAGTGATGCAAAGCTCTGCCAGCAGGGTGGGTGCATCCGCTGCGATTTTGGAAAAACTGTGATTGGTCTCTTCCACATAGGTGGAACGGCCCACCGCCCAGCCGCCGGCCACGGTAAAACGAAGCACGTTTACACCGCCGGACACCAGAGAAGTCAGGTCATAGGTCTGCACCTGAAGGATGTGCTCATAACTGGTAAAGCCGGGGGCAAAATAGGTTTCGCTGATCCGCTGCCCGTTCAGTTCCCCCTCATAAATGCCAAAAGCCGTGATCTGTACCGTGGCTTTCACCGCCTCCCTGGGACAGGCAAAGGTTTTCTGGAACACAAAAGGCACCGGAGAATCGGGGCTTTCAAAGGTGTAAGAAGGATCGCTGATCCACTGCGCTTTCTGAAACCGTGCTTCTTTCATCGCTTCCATGAGGAACTCCTTTTCGTGCTGGTTTTACGGCTGTCGGGGAGATGACGCAGCAACGCCCCGCGTGTATGGATTATACCCGCGGGGCGCTGTGAATGATTGTAATATTCAGTTCTGGATTGTAAAACAGGCCACGCCTGCTTTCAGGTCTTAGTCGTAGGTGAAGAATTTCACATGCAGTACGCCCGGGGTCTGCAGTCCGAACTGGGCTGTTTCGTCGCCGTTGAACCGGCGCAGGGGTTTCCACTGGCCGCTCTCGAAGCTGCCTTCTTCCACCTGCAGCAGATCCAGGTTCGGCTTCGCTGCATCTCCGGAGGACAGGGACAGGCTGCAGGCATTGCCCACGATCCAGCACTCATTGTCGGACACAGCCAGGCACAGGCAGCAGCCGTCGTTGCGGGTGCTCATGGGGCTCTTAAAGGTGGCGGTCAGCCGGAAGGCACCGAAATCCATGGTGGGATGCTGGGCCATGAAGGGGCTTGCGCCCTCCGGCAGCACCGGCGGATTGGTCTCAGCCGAAACGGCCTGCAGACGGTCCGTACCGTAGGCTTCCGCCAGCATGGGCACCATGCCGCGAAGGTTCTTTCCAAGGATACCGTATTCTTCAAAGTTCTGAGGCGTCTTTAAGGCGGGATCTGTTACATCCATGCCGAACAGGAAGCCCTGCACCGCCGTAAAGGGATGTCCGATATCGTCAAAGCCGAAGGGCGAATAGCACATGGCGTGATGATGACCCACGGTGTAAACCATACGCGGCGCGCAGTAGCTGTGGGTGGCGCTTTCCGGAATGAACAGCGCGTTTCCGCGGCGGGTGTATTCCTCACAGACTTCCTTGAAGGCCGGCACATAGATATCCGGGCAGTACACATCGATGGACGGCGCACAGAAATCCCATACTTCGTGAACCTTTGACACCGGACCGCCGGTGGGATAGCTGCCGCATTCGCCGCCCTTGTCCAGCCAGCAGTTCACCGCCATGGGCAGCGGATATACCGCCTTGCCGGCGGAAGCCACATGCTCCACAAAGGAAGATACATAATACGCGGAGAAGATTTCTTCCGCAGCCGCGCCGAACACTTCGCTCCAGGAACCAGTATCTGCGCCGCCGCACACCGCTTCTTTGATTTCCGGCGTCATGGTGTCCGTATGGGCCTTCATGTAAGCCGCAAAATCTGCCGGTACCGGACCGAAGAACAGGGCATCCGCTTCATCGGAGACTTCCCGGGCCGCGCCTAAAAGACCGGTTTCATTTTCCACCTGAACGGCTACCACGGTCTGCTGTTCTTCGTCATAGTCCTTTAAGAAGCCCATGAATTCGGCAAAGGCTTTTGCGTCTGCTTTCATGGTCTCTTTTCCAAGATATGACAGCGTCGTATACTGCATTTTTACCGGAATGGTGGGCGAAATCTGACGGCCGGCTTTGTTCTTTCCCTTTTCAATCTGCGCCCGGGGGAAGCGATCCAGATCCATCTTCACCCACGCCGGAGCGTACATGCATTCCGCGTTCTTCCAGCTGCCAAACCACAGGAACACAATGTGCATATTCCGCTGGCGGGCCTGGTCGATCAGGGCCCGGGGCACGGAAAAATCAAAGGTGCACTCTTCCGGCTCGATCATGTCCCAGCAGGCCGGCAGCAGCAGGGTGTTCATACCCAGCTCATCGCCGATCTCCCAGATCTTTTCCATGTATTCCGGCGACGAGGAATCGGAATTGTGCACCTCGCCGGCCAGCAGCAGATAGGGCTTTCCCTGTACGGTCAGCACCTTTTTGTTCCCCCGCATTTCAATGGATGGTATCGTCATCTTCCCTCTCCTTTCGAGCTGTGTTTGTACGGATGCAATCCGTCAAACCATCTTTCCCATCAGAAAGCCAGGGCATCCGGATCTGCACGATCGCGATCCTTTGCGCATAAGGTTTTCACAGAAAAAATGATAACCCAAGTCCGCCGTTTTTCGCAATTAAAAAATCATGTTTATTATCAGTAATTATCATTCATGCGCAGCGAAAAAGAATCACGTCCAAAGAGATTTCAATTCTGTCTCTTTGGGCGTGATACACTTTTCGCCGCACATTCCGTTTGCCTGCGCGTTGCTTTTTTCGTTTTAAACTGCTCTCCGCGGATGCTTCTGCCTTCCACCGACACGTCCACATCTGCCGGAATGGCCATCTTACACCAGCGCTTCCGTTTCACACTGTTTCGTAAACTCGTCCCACTCTTCCGGAGTAATCGCCGATTCTTCTTCCTGGACCGTTTCCTCGGAAGCCTCTTCCTTGGCCACCCGGGGATCCTCCGAAAGGAAGGTGTCTACAAATCCGTCTTCGATCTTCTTATACGCGCCCACCACGCCATGCTCGATGGCCTTGTAGGCGCCGACGGTACCTTTGGCAATAGTCTGTCCGATGGCCGCATTGGCTTCCACAAAGTTTTCCATGGTCAGGCCGCGCTCGTGCTCTTCTTCCTCGCCTTTGGCACTGTCATTGGCGGCAATCTTTCCGCTCTCCTTAAGCCACGCGATCTCGTCTTTGATGGTCTCCTGATAGGAACGGGTGGTGTAGCCCAGTTCTTCTTTGGCCTTGGTGGAATCGAAATCGTTGTTCCGGGCCAGATTGTACACGGAGAAGGAGGTCATCAGCGGCTTCTCACCCTTGGCGGCCGCCGTCTTTTCCATGATGGTACCCATGACGTTGGCTACTCCTAAGGGCAGGAACATTTTGATGCCCTGCACGCCGGCTTCATCGGAAACCATCTTAGCGAAATCCCGGAAGCTGACTTCGTCGTTTCCTAAGATGTAGCACTCGCCCTTTTTGCCCTTGTCCGCCGCGGCAATGGTGCCGGCGGCCAGATCCCGGACATCGCACAGGTTAAAGCTGCCGTCGATGCCGGCAGGCATTTCGCCCTGGATAATCTTGATCAGCGTACCCGTGGTTTCGCCCACTGCGAAATCCTCCGGTCCCATGATGCCGCTGGGATGAACGATGCAGGCATTTAAGCCCAGATGCTGGGCAGCGTCAAGAACCACCTGGGAAGCCATGGCCTTGGACTGGCTGTAGCAGCCTTCCACCACGTTGGCGTTGAACCGGTCGACTTCCTTGATCTTCTCTCCCTTGGGCAGTTCCGGAATGGCACCGGTGCTGCTGCAGTAGACCAGCTTCTTCACTTCCTTGTGGGAAAGGCACAGATCTACGATGTTGCGGGTACCGCCCACGTTGACCTCAAATACCTTCTGGGAGAAGTCCGGATTCACTGTGACGATGCTGGCGATGTGAAGGACGATGGTTTCCGTCCCCTCCGGCACCTGGAAAAACTGATCCATGGCCGCCAGGTCGGTTAAATCGCCTTCGAAAACCTCGGCTTCCTTCGGAACGAAAACCATGGCCGGATCGTTGGGCAGCACCAGGGCACGGACCTGATCACCGCGCTCGATAAGCTGCCGGCACACGGTGCCGCCTAAGAATCCTGCTGCACCCGTAACCAGATAAAGTGTATTGCTGTTTTCCATGATTGATACCCCTTTCTATTCTCTTCGTATTTTTATTCAATTCAAATGCGATGTGTATTCTGATTTTTCAAATGCCCGGGCTTCTTTTTTCTGCCGGTCTTTGTTTCTTTGATGATGAAAGAATACACGTCCTTTGTTGGGGTTTTATCAGAAAAATGTTTGTGTTTTGTTAAAAAGCCGGGGCTTTTCATGCCCCGGCTTTGTCTGCCGCTTTTATCCGTTGTTTTCCCGGGAAAGCACCACGGAAAAGGTACTGCCCTCGCCGGGTTTGCTGGTTACGGAAATGTCTCCATGCAGAAGTTTTAAAATCCGCTGCACCAAGGCCAGCCCCAGGCCGTTTCCTTCCGTGCTGCGGGAAGTATCGCCCTGGTAGAACTTATCGAAGATATGCCTTGCGGTATCCTCGTCCATGCCGCAGCCGGTATCCCTGATTTCCACGGTAATGGTTTTTTCATCCGAATACTGGCGAACAGAAACCATTCCGCCCGCCTCTGTAAACTTAAAGGCGTTGGACAAAAGGTTCATCCAGACGTGTTCCAAAAGGCCTTCGTCCGACAGAAGCCGGCAGGAATCCTCCACATCCACGTCGATGTCAATCTGTTTTTTCTCCCAGGTATCCTCAAACTGCAGCAGGCAGTCCGTCAGCTGGCGGGAAACGTCCATCTTCTCTAAATTTGGAACGATTTTCTGGTTTTCGATCCGGTTTAAGCGCAGGATGTCCGTGATCAGATCTGCCATGCGGCCGGCGTTTTCATTGATCACCTGAAGAGACCGTTTTGTGTCCTCATCCGGATGCTGCGCCAGCAGAAGCTGTGCGTTGTTTTTAATCACCGCCAGGGGGGTCTTCATCTCATGGGAAACGTTGGAAATGAAATCCGTCTTTAAGGTCTCGATGGAGCCAAGTTCCTCCGACATCCGGTTGATGTCAAGGATCGTTTCATCAAAGAAATCCTGATCTTCCGGCTTCGCATGGACCGGATCGACGCGCACGGAAAAATCGCCGCCGGCGATCTTTGCCGCAGCGTCGGAAATTCTGCGGGCAGGCTCTTCATAATGCTTTTTGATCTGACTGCGCATAAAAAGGGTCAGAACAAATGCCGCCACCAGCCAGTAAAACAGCCCAAGGTGCGCCTGGATTATCGCATGAATCTGCATGCGATCCATCAGGATCAGAAGGCCCTGATCCATGCCGGCCAAAAGTGTCAAGGCAATCAGTGCCACACAGAAAAAACGCCGTGTCACGTTGTCTAAGGGAAACCGGCGGTCAAAAAAACGATGAATCCACTCCCTCATGACAGCACCGCCTTGTACCCTAAACCCCGCACGGTAGCGATCTTAAATCCGTCGCAGGCCGAGAGCTTATTGCGCAGGTTGGTGATGTAGACGTCTACTGCCCGCAGAGACGTATCGGAATCAATCCCCCAGAATTCGTCCATCAGCTGGGCCCGGGAAAAGGTCTTGTTGGGATAGGATAAAAGCTTGAAAATAATATTAAATTCGCGGGTGGTCAGCGCAATCTCCTCACCATTTACCGTGGCAGAAACCGCATCCGCGTCCAGTACCAGATTTCCTGCGGTCACCTTCCGGTCCGTTTCGATGTTGGCGCGGCGCAAGAGCGCCCGCACCCGCAGTTCCAATTCGTCCAGTTCAAAAGGCTTCACCAGATAATCGTCGATGCCGATGCGAAAGCCCTTCTTCTTGGCCGCCAGATCGTCCCGGGCAGACATAAACAGAATGGGAATCTGTTTATTCACGCTGCGCACGTTTTCAGCGAATTCGAAACCATCCACCCCCGGCATCATGATGTCGGAAATGATCAGGTCATACAGACTGTTGTACATGGCGTCATAGGCCTCGTTGGCAGAAAACACGCCCTTGGTCTCAAATCCGCAGTCGGAAAGCCAGGTGCAGACCACCTGGTTGAGCTCGCGGTCATCCTCCACCACAAGAATATGAATCATCTCTTTCGCGCCTTCCCTTTATAAAACCGGCAGAAATCACCTTGTTTCATTGTAACACAGGAGACAAAAGTGACAGGCACTTTTGTCTCCCTTATCTGCTGTTACCGGACCGGTCTTACTCCGTCCGGGCCGCCATATACATAAAATACAGCACCTGACTGCCCCTGTCACACGGCATGATCTGCCGCACGGCGGCAGCGATATCATCACAGGAAACCGGCAGGGCGCCATGATCTGTGCACACCTTTGCCAGCGCATCGGCAAAGGCACCCTGCGCCTCCTTCGGAAGCATCCTGGCCAGGGTCCGCCAGACGTTTCGGGCGGCTTTGCTCCAGGATGTATCCGGCAGCAGATCCGGCGTGTCATAGGCTTCGTCTGCCGCACGCGTGCTGCGGATGATCTCCGCTGTCACCGTCTCGTCCTTCGGCAGGCCCAGCCGCACATACTGCTCTTCGGGAGCATCGGCTTTTTTAAGTTCATCTACGAGAAGCTGGGCCATCTGCGCCTCAAGCACATCGTCTTCAATCAGCTCCCTCTGATGAGGATCCCTCTGCACGTCATAGAGCTTGGTTCCGAAATTGACAGAACTGATGAACTGGCCGTGTCCCGGGGTCTTTAGAACCTTACATCCTTTGGTGTTGGAAAGGGGGCCCACAAATTCGGCCTTCTGCAGATCCTCCACCGAAAACCGGGACAGCATCCGCGTGGGCATCAGCGTGTACTCATAGCAGTTGTGCTCCTGCTCTGCCTGGGGCGCTCGGAAATAGACATGATGTCCGTCCGCCACCGCCACATGGCACCCATGGAACCCGAACAAACAGGCACTGCGCACCGGACGGTTTTCTCTGATCAGGGGCATCAGGGAGACTCCCTGCATATCTGCCGGAATCGGCAGCCCGAAGAACTCCAGAATCGTGGGGGCCAGATCGATGGCTGATGTCACGGCACTGCGCCGCTCCCCCTGTTTTTTAGACACCGGATCATAGATAAACAGAGGCGTATGGCTGATCTCCTCATAGGCCGGCATCATGCTCTTGCCCCACCAGTCATGTTCACCAAGAAGAAAACCATGATCGGTATTAACGATCAAAAGGGTATCCTTCCACATGTCGTGGGCATCCATAAAGTCCAGCACCCTGCCCAGATAACTGTCGCACATGGACATGATTGCCGCATAGAGGCGGCGGACATGGGCGATGTCCTCCGGCGTCTCGCTGTCTTTTACCGGCACGTATGTGGGCCAGTCGGTTTCCGGGCCCATGTATTCGGCGATCTCCGGATAAAGCTCTTTCCACTGGGGCTGTGTAAAAAACGGCTCGTGGGGATCGAAGGTCTCGATCTGCAGAAACCAGTTCTGATTATTCTTATTTTCTTCAAGGAACTCCAGCCCGGCCGCGAAGGTCATGGCCTGGGGCATCTGCTCCTCCTTCGTGCGCAGACGGCGATTGACCTGATCCTGCAGGCGGGAAAGTTCATGAGCCTTCAGCGGATCTGCCAGCCCCTTTCCGATTTCGGCCGTCTTCTGTACAACCTCCGTGCCCCCAAAGCACGCGTCGCCTTCCTGTCCGCGGTTGCCGACCCATCCGCTGTATCGGGTATGGTACGTAGCACCGCCGTCCTCCCAGTAGTGCTTATGATCACTGACCAGATAGGAAAACACCCCGTTGAAGCGCAAAATCTCAGGCACGCTGTCGTCATAAGGCTCCAAAGGACCCCAGTCCCGCTGCAGGAAATTGATTCGGCCGTTATGCAGGTCTCGGCGGGCAGGCATACAGGGCAGGGAGCAGGCATAATTCTGTTCGAAGGTCACACTGTGCTGCGCAAGCCGGGTAAAATTCGGAGTTCTGACCCAGTCGTTTCCGTAAGGTTCCAGGAAATGTCTGCAGAGAGTGTCATACATCACCATAATCGTCCGCATTGAAAACCTCCTTTAAAAATGGCAAATCGGTGTTACCATTCTATCATAGAGGTAGCAAAAGTGACAGGCACTTTGTCACTGACCCTGTCCTCCCACGATCCCCAGACGGATCTGCCCCAGAACATCCGCTACCTGATCCGGTATATGGAAAGCAACTACCGTCTGCCCCTGTCCATGGACGACCTGGCGGCCTTCGCCGGCGCAAACAAGCATTATCTCTCCCGGGAGTTTCGCAGGTACACCGGCTTTTCGCCCAATGACTATCTGATTTCACTTCGCATTCAGGAGGCAAAAAAACTGCTGCAGACCACTAATCGCACTGCAGCAGAGATTGCCCATCAGGTGGGCATTCACGATATGAATAATTTCACCCGGCTGTTTCGGAAGAAGGTGGGACAGAGCCCTTCAGAATTTCGAAGAAGTACCGGAGATTCATGACAAAAGCGTTTCTGACTTCTTCAGCCGCCTTTCGATTCCGCAGGCACTCGTGCCTGCGGTTTTTCATTCCCTGTCAGTTTTTCCTCCGCCGGCACTTTGCAGCAGAAATGCAATCGCTTCTGCATCTTCCGGCATACCCCGGGCTGCCCACTCCCGGATCCACCCGTACAGGCCATAAGAAAACCAGGCCCTGACATAAGCCGTGCCCAAATCCTTTTCGGACTTCGGTCCGGCGATCTCCAGAATACAGTTTAACAGCAGGTCTCCCAATCCGTTTTCAAAGAGCATCTGGTAAAAGCCGCGGTTCTGCTCAAACTTCGAAAACAGAAACGTGTAATAATCCGGCTCGAAATCCTTGTGTTTTTCCATATAAGCCGCATGCCATTCTGAGATCATCTGATGAATGCAGCTGCGGATCACATCTTCCTTATCTTCATAATTGCGGTAAAAAGATACCCGGCTGACGACGGCGGCTTCCGCCAGCTGCCGGATGGTAATCTTCTCCAGGGGCTTTGTTTTCAGCAATGATAACAGCGCCGCCGTAATCTGCCGGCGCACATAGGTGTTGCGCTCTGTATTTCCCATCTGATGTTTTCCTCCATCCTCCGCCCAAGCTTCGGGATGTTACACTATTTGCAAAGTGTTTCATTTTTCTTGCAGATATTGACTTTTCCGATGTTACATAATACTGTTTTCTCATCAACAGCATACACAAACATTCCTGTTCTGTCAAAAGGAGGACCTATGGAATTCCCCTGTATTCCAAAGACGAAATCGCTGAAAATCCCCTTCATGCGCAGGTTCGTCTGATCCTTCATGCCGCCGAAACGCCCCGCAGCGATCAGGCTGTCCTTTTATTATCCGGCGGCGGTTACGGCGCCGTCTGCACCATGGTGGAATCCATGCCCGTGGCGGCTCGGCTCAATGAGCTGGGCATCACAGCCTTCTCTCTCAATTACCACACCAGCGCGCCAGCGTATGCCGAAACCGGCCTGATGCCTCTGCCTGTGGAAGATGTGGCCCGAGCCATCCGCTTCATCGAGGATCATTTCGGTTTTCCCTCCCACCGCATTGCCGTTGGTGGATTCTCTGCAGGCGGTCATCTGGCCGGCATGTGGGGCGCGCACTACAGGGATTATGGTCTCTTAAAACCGCCGGCACTGCTGCTGGATTATCCCCTGGTCAGTCTGGAAAACGTTTCGCCACCAGCCAAAGAACTCTTTGCCGCCGGCTGGGTGGATCGGGCGGTGGCGTGGATGACGTCAGAAAAAGGAACAGACGCATGAAAAGATTCCGGCTTCAGAAGCCGGTGCCCGGCAGCACCGGAATGGCATGGCCGGCATAGCAGCGCCGGCTATGAAACAATGCAATGGGAGGTGAAATTCGTGAACCGTACCCGCAAAGCCCCCGCCGATCTGGATCAGGCGCTGGAAACCTATGTAAACAATCATGATATCGCCGGCGGTGCGCTACTGGTGAGAAAGAACGATAAACTGGTCTATGAGAAAAAATGCGGCTGGGCCGATCTTGAACACCGGATTCCGGTGGAATACGACTCCATTTATCGCATGATGAGTCTGTCAAAGGTGTCCGTGGCCGTGGCCGTGATGAAACTGATCGAGGATGGCCGCGTGGGCTTAGACGATCCCCTTTCGAAATATATTCCAGCCTTTGCCAATCCCCGGGTGGTCTCGGACAAGCGTTATGAGGTGAAAAAAGATGCTCCGCCCACCGCTTTTCTGCTGAAGCTGCCCCTGTTTCGCAAGGACCGGGTCAAAACCGTGGCCGCCAGCCGTGATGTTACCATCCGGGATCTGCTGTCCCATTCTTCCGGCATCGAGATGGGAGTGTATGGGTTTCTGCGGATGTTCAAATTCCCCTATACCCACACGTCTTTAGAGGCAACGGCGGCGGAATACGCCACCTATCCCCTGGATTTTGAACCCGGCACCGGCACCGGATATTCCGGACTGGCCAGCTTTGACCTCCTGCTGCGCGTCTGTGAAATCGTCTCCGGCATGGAGGCCAAAGCGTTTATGAAAACGACGGTATTCGATCCCCTGGGCATGAAGGACAGCGCCTTCGTTCTGACCCCGGAACAGGAACACCGCCTGGTTCATGTATACAAATATGAAAAAGGCACCCTTTCGGATGTCACGGACACCAAAGAGGATATGGATTCTCTTCTGCACCGCGGTCCGGGATATCCCAGCGGTTCCGGCGGACTGTACTCCACTGTTACGGACTATGAGCGCCTGGCTCGGATGCTCTGTGCCGAAGGCGCCATCGATGGCATGCGCTATCTGAAGCCTGAAACCGTCCGGCTCATGGCCGCCGAAGGCCCGGCGATGCATCTGGAACCGGAACCCGGCTACGTGTGGGGACTGGGGATAAAGATCCGGCAGAATGCCGAAAAAGGCGGTTTTCTCGCCACGGAAGGCACCTATGGCTGGTCCGGTGCCTTTGGCACCCATCTCTTTGTAAGCCCAGCGGATCATCTGGACTGCGTCTTCGTATCCAACCGCTCGGATGCCGGCGGATCCGGGTTCTATATTTCCAGAGCCCTGGAAGATCTGGTATTCGAAGTATTTGCAGAATGACAAAAGGAGTCAAAAGTGCCTGTCACTTTTGACTCCTTTTGTCGCCTTAAAAACCGATAGGTCTTCTGCGGTCGCTGCTCTTTCCTAAAAGTTCCGCACCGGCAGCGTCTAAGTCGTCCTTGGTCAGGCGGATGCGTTCGCCGGGTTCGATGATCCGTTCGGAAACCGCACGGCCCCAGGTGCGTTCGTACAGATTGCGGGAGAATCGGCCGTTACCGAAGTCCCGGCTGTCTAAGAGGCTCTGGGGCAGTTTGTCAAAGAACTTCTTCGCTTCCGCCGTAAACTCCTCGTCGTAATCCATGGTATCGGGAATGAACTTCATGAAGATCTCGCAGAGTTCCTTGCGGGAATAGTTGGGAAATTCCAGGGTGTAGGGAATACGGCTGCTCATACCGGCGTTGGCGGTAAGCATGGTTTCCATGTCCTCGGAATAGCCGGCTAAGATCACCACCAGTTCTTCCGCGTGGTTTTCCATTTCGGCGATCAGCGTGTCGATGGCTTCCCGGCCGAAATCCACGGTGCTGTGATCTCCCCGGAACAGGGAATAGGCCTCGTCGATGAACAGCACCGATCCGTAGGCTTCCCGGCAGATTTCCCGGGTCTTGATGGCGGTCTCACCCACGTAGCGTCCGCACAGATCCCGGCCCCGGTATTCGTAAAAGCGCCCGCTGCGCAAAAGTTTGCGCTCGGCTAAGATTTCGCCCACTAAGCGGGCTACCGTAGTCTTTCCGGTGCCGGGGGCGCCCACAAAGCACATGTGCATGCCGGGGCGGGTCTTCACCGCGCCGCTCTGGGCCACCATGATCTGGTTCATGATGCTGCGCAGCTGCTTTTTCACCTCGGTCATGCCCACCAGAGCGTCCAGCCGGGTTTCTCCCCGCAGGTCTTTTCCATCGGAAGGGGACAAAGCTTCGATCTTTTCCGGCGTGATGACCTTGCCTTCCAGCTGATGCAGGACGTTGAAATCCTCCATCTGCAGCACCATTTCGTTGGTGACTTTGCGCAGGGTGTGCATGCCGTAAAAGAATCCGTTCTGCTTTTCTAAACTGATGCGCCGGTCGAACTTTTCCCAGGCGTTCTGGGCCACGGTGATGTCGTAATCCGACAGCATCTGCTCGGCTAATTTGCGGGTTTCTTCCGTGGTATGCTGGGCAAAGACGATCTGCTCCACCGTCAGCACATCCGCCAGATCTTCCAGGGTCTGGGAAAGAATCCGATCCGCCGCTAAGGGCATGCGGAACACGTTGATGCAGTGACGCTCTTCCCGGAAAATGCGCAGCAGGAATTCTTTAAACTGCTCTTTTCCCGTGTGCCCCACCCATTCGGAAATGTCGTAGCACACCACCCGTTCCCGGGCGTAGACGGAATCCAAAGAACCCATGAAATTGGCAAACCGCTCTTCCGCGTGCTCTCCTTCCATGGAGGGCAGCTCCACTTCCCGCACGTCCGGCTTCACGCCGCCGGCAAAATATCCGGCATCCAAAACCGTATCTTTTAACAGGGACAGCACGCGGCTTAACCCTTCGCCGGAATTGATGGCAAACAGGTAGCAGCGGGCAAAGAACACCTCTTCCGTGCCGTTTTCGTGCACCATGGGGGCCCGGTCGGCGATCTCGTGGCACAGTTCCTTAAAGGCGGTAAAACCGATCAGTTCGTCCACCTGCTGCAGGGTGGTTTTCTTTGCCTTTTTCCCGTCCTTGAGCGTTGCGGCGGTCTCCGCGGAGCCGGTCTCTGCATCTAAACCATTTTCTGAGCCGATTTCCGCTCCGGCGGCCGCCTTTGCCGCTTCCGCCGCTGCCACATCTCCCGCGGCGGCTAAGGCTTCGAAGGCTCCTTCGTCACTGCCGGCCCCGGCGGCATCACTGGATTTGGGCTCGTCCGAAGGTGTCGCCGGCTGTGCTTCCCCTCCCCGAACCGCCGGCGGCACAATCTGGGAGCGCACCTCGCGGATCCACTGGGCGTCGGCGCTTTCTTCATCCATGGGGGCCGGGGGCGCAGACGGTTCCTGGGGCTGCTGCTGCCGGATTGTCACCTGCATCAGATCCGGATTGTCTAAGTGGGCCGCATCCCTGGAAAGCTGCAGCAGCACCTTCGACACACGTTCCGGATCGTCGTCCACCAGAAGATCCACCGTAAAGCCGTCAATCCGACTGTCGATGATGTCGATCTGCTCGTCGCCGTACCGCTGCCGGAGGGCGCGGATCATCAGAGACGACGCAAAGCTGTGAATGCCGCCGCCCTCATAGATCCAGTTTAAATCAAATTGCACGTCTATTCTCATGGTTCTCTCCGTCTGACCGGAATGAAATCCGCATCCGGTCTTTATCTTCGCATCAGTACGCCCAAAGGGTGCGCATGATTTCAGGATACGCCTCGTCCACGATGCCCACCAGCCGGCTTACCAGCTCGTGCACCACGTCCCCCGCATTGTCGGCGGAAAGGATGGCGTCGCAGCGCACTTCCATGTCCCGGTCTTCATCGATGATGAATTTGGACCAGCGGTAGGTGCTGTTTAAGCGGTTGGCCAGGGCAAACCCGGCGGGGAGTTTTTCTTCCTTAAAATTGCCCAGCACACCGGTGCGCAGCTGAACGTAATTGTCCCCATCCCGATCAAAGAACAGAAAAATCTTTAAATCCTTCACATTGTCTGCCGTATATCCTAAGCGGATCACCCCGTCGTCCAGTTCGGTGTAGCGGATGCCCCGCTCATCCAAAAGCGCAAGTGTTATTGCTCTGTAATCTGCCATGATTTCCTCCCCACCGGCTGTCACTTTTAGACAGATCTCTGCTTTCGATACGCAGAGGGTGTCTGACCGTATTCATTCTTAAACAGTTTCACAAAGTAATTGGCGTCCGCAATGCCTACCGCGCTGCTGACTCCCGCAACAGACAGCCCGCCGCTGCTTAAAAGCCGCGCAGCAGCTTTCATCCGGACTTTGGTCAGATAAGCGTTGGGCGTCGTTCCCACCTCTTTTCGAAACGCCGTGATCATAAAGGATTTGGAAACGTTCAGCTCTTCGGCGATATCCGAAAGATGGATTTCGGAAGCGTAATCGTTGTCCAGCACGTACAGCACACTTTGAATGAGGGCGCTGTACGTCTCGCTGCGTGCATTCCGGATGGCGCGGCAGTAGGCCCGGATCATTTTCTCCTCCGACGCGAGAATCTCATCCGGTGTCTTTGCGCGGATGGACTCCCTTAGGTTTTCCCCGGAAATCCGGTCGATTAAAAGCACCGGCAGGTTTTCCCGCACGGCAATCGTACGCACTTCGGTGCGGATGGTTGCTGCTCCCAGGCGATAATTCTCCATGGTGCTGCCCAGGCACATGCGGCTTAAATAAAAGGTATCCGTCCGCAGCCGGTGCAGGCTCTGCAGAGCTTCCCGGGCTTTTCCGCTGCAGATCTGGTCGATAAATTCCTTTTCCGTCGCATAGCGGTCCATCACATATGCCGCCCGATTTTCCGTCGGCGACCAGTTTTCCGGAGGTAGATCCGTATATTTCATTTCATACCGGATGGGCCGAACCGCTTTCTGGGGCTCGTCGGCGGCCACTTCCTGAATAAAGGTACGGGCAATGCGGTAGGCCTCATGTTCGGGAATCACCGGAAAGGAGCTGCGGTACGCCGGATATTCCTGCCGCAGTTCCTGGGGCAGGCCGATGTTTTCAAACAGCAGCCGCATCTCCCGGTCCGCTAACACCACCGGGCAGAAAGGCCCCATCAGATACGCCTGTCCGCGGACGGTAAAAAGAAGAAAATGAATCAGCAAGGCATCGCTGATATGGTACATGGCATCTGCTTCCACATTGGTCCGAAGCATCTCCAGCGTGCGCTCCTGAAAGTAATACTGAACCGAATGAAAACGAAACTTCGCGCAGACCTCTGCCGTCCGCTTTGGACTGTCCAGACAAAGAAGCGACAGGTTGTACAGCTTGGAAACCAGTCCGGCTGCCATTTCTTCCAAGCTTTTTTGTTGGCAGGCAGTGCTCATCTTCCCCTCCTGACCATGTTTACCTTTATTTATTGTACGGAAAGCCATTTGTGTTTGCAAGGTAAAATACCGCGTTCTATTCAGAAAAGTATTTTTCTAACAGAAAGCCGTTCTCTCCTGATATCATGCCTTCAGACATTACGGAAGGCGTCCTGCGAAAACGGTATGATCCGGCTTTACCCCAACGCATGGGCAACAAAAACACAAAAAGGAGGCAGCGCCTATGGGTGCAGAAAAAGAGGTCCTGTTGGAAGTACGGGACATGTGCAAAAACTTCGGCGTCACAGTGGCATTAAACCATGTGGATCTTGTGATCCGGCGCGGTGAAATCCGCGGCCTGATCGGTGAAAACGGAAGCGGCAAATCCACGGTTTCTTCCATCATCGCGGGCATTCAGAAACCCACCAGCGGCGATATGACCTATCAGGGCAAGCCCTGGGCCCCGGCCACCACCTTAGACGCACAGAAAGCCGGCATCTGCATGATTCTGCAGGAAGCAGCAACCATTCCGGATATTCCGGTGGCCGACAACATCTTTCTGGGAAGCGAAAAAATGTTTGCCAAAGGGCCCTTCGTCAATCATTTTGCCATGATCAAAGAAGCCCAGAAGCTGCTGGATGGCCTTGGCATTGAAATTGACGCCGCTTCCCGCACCGGATCCTTAAGCATGCAGCAGTGCAAGCTGATTGAAATTGCAAAGGCCATGTACTGGAAACCGGAAATCTTCATCGTGGACGAAACCACCACGGCTCTTTCCGAAACCGGGCGCAAGCTTCTGTACCGGGTCATGCACGATCTTTCTTCCAACGGCAAAGGCGTGCTGTTTATCAGCCACGATCTGGATGAACTGATGGAACAGTGCGATTCAGTGACGGTTCTTCGGGACGGCAAAATCATCGGCTCCTTAGACAAGGAAGAGTTTTCCCCGGACCAGATGAAAAAAATGATGGTGGGCCGGGATGTGAAGGACGATTACTACCGCAGCGACTCCGATACCTACGAAGACGAGGTGGTTCTGAAGGCGGACTGCATTACCACGCGGCACGATCTGCTCTGCTTTGACTTAGCGCTTCACAAGGGTGAAATCCTTGGCATCGGCGGTCTTTCCGAATGCGGTATGCACACGGTGGGAAAAGCCCTGTTCGGGGCAGAAAAGATTCTGGACGGTCAGGTGCTCGTTCACGGAAACACCCCCGTAAACAGCCCGCAGACAGCCATCGAAAACGGTATCGGCTACACCTCAAAAGATCGTGATTACGAATCCGTGGGCCTGTCCGGATCCATCCGGGACAACATCGCCTCCACCGGCTATTTCGTCAACCGTCTCTTCGGCCCGCTGATTTCGTTTCGGAAGGAAAACGCCTTTGTCAGCCGCCAGATCACGGACCTTTCTTTAAAATGTGCTTCCATGTACCACAATGTAAGCACCCTGTCCGGCGGTAACAAGCAGAAGGTTGTTTTCGGAAAATGGATCGGCGCGGATTCAAAAATCCTCATCCTGGACTGCCCCACCCGAGGTATTGACATCGGTGTAAAGGCCGCGATGTATAAGCTGATCTATCAGCTGAAAAAGGAAGGCCGCTCCATCCTGATGATCAGCGAGGAGCTGCCGGAACTGATTGGTATGTCTGACCGGATTCTGATTATGAAGGACGGCGCCGTCGTACATGAAGCCCTGCGCACGGATCACCCGACCGAACACGATCTGATCCGTTACATGATTTAAGGAGGGCCGTCTGATATGAACAGTATTCTTCTGAACGTCAAAGAGAGCCGCTGGACTGCACGGCTTCTCTCCCCGGTACTGCTGGTGCTTCTGATGGCTGTTTTCGCCGTTGCCACCGGAGGACGCTTTGCCAATCCCCGAAACCTGCAGATGCTCTTAGACCAGTCCCTGGTTGTCGCCACGGTTGCGGCCGGTGCCGTCTTTATCTTCGCCACCGGAAACGTCAACATTTCCATGGGCGCTTCCACTGCTCTGGTGGCGACTCTTTCCGCCATGGCTTATGTATCCACCGGATCTGTTGCCGTCATGCTGCTGACCTCGGTGGCCTTAGGACTGGCGCTGATGATTGTAACCGCCCTGCTTTCCACCTGGCTTCGGGTTCCGGTTCTGTTTGTTACCGTGGTCATGATGATGCTTCTGGCCGCACTTCAGAAATCCATCCTGGGCGCCTCAACCATCACGATTCCCTATGAATGGACCGCCGCACTGCGCAGCGCCGGTCTCCCCTATATCCTCTTCGTTCTGTTTTTCGTATTCTGCATCGTCCTGTTTCACTTTACGGCCATCGGACGCCGCCTGCGATACATCGGCATCAATCAGCGGTGCGCCGAACTGACCGGCTTTCCTGCAGGACGCAACCTGTTCTGGGCATCCGTCATCTCCGGCATCGGCGTGGGCATCGGCGCAGCCATGACTATCGTCCGCAACGGTTCCATTACCACCGACACCTGCGGAAGCCTGAACTTAGATGTCATGCTGGCCATCGTTTTAGGCGGCATGTCCTGCTTCGGCGGAAGCCGTTCCAATGTCTGGTCCGCCATCGTCGGCGCTCTGATCGTTACCGTATTAAATAACGGCATGCTGATGCTGGGTGTTTCCAACACCGTTCTTCAGGGTATCCGCGGCATCATCTTCATCATTCTTGTGGTTGCAAGTCAGGCACGCCCCCAGGGACTGCCGACTAACGAAGCATAAATCATTTAAAAAGGAGAAAAATCAATGAAAAAAGTTATCGCGTTACTGCTGGCGGCAACCCTGTCCCTTGGACTGTTCGCAGGCTGCGGACAGAGTGCCCCTTCCCAGTCCTCTGCCCCGGCCACCGATGCTGCGGCAAATGATTCTGCCGTTAAAGATGCAGACGCCTCGGAAGCATCTTCCGATGAAACGGCCCAGACAGAAACCGTTTCCTTCAAAAAAACAAAAATCGCCTTTGCCACCGTCGGCATCGACGAAGACTTTGTCCGTCTGCAGGAATATCTGGACAAGAAGCTGGGTCCGGCCTTAAACATCGAATTTGTTTACTCTGAGGAATTAAAGGATGCCGGCCAGATGACGGCCTTCATCGAAAACGCATACGCCGCAGGATGTGAGGGCGTTTTCACGGACTCCTCAGGAAACTTAGACCAGGGCGCCGCCGTGTGCAATGACCTGGGCATGTACTTCGTGGGCATTTCTTCCTCCGGCGCAGTGGAAAACCAGGAACTTCCCTACTACGCCTGCGTAACCGGTGCTTCCGCCGAGGGTTACGGTGAGTCCTATGCCGAAGCCATGAAGAGCGTGTTAAGCGACGGCGAAGAGCACAGCGTTATGATCCTTTCCGCTGCGGCCTGCTACGGCGCCACCTCCTTCTTGGAATCCGCCGTGGGCACCCTGGAAGCCTTAGCAGAAGCTTACGATCTGACCTATACGGAAGACGTGCACACCCTGGCCTCCTCCAATGTTCAGGTGGACGCCGAAAATGACAAGGGCATCAAGATCACCATCGTTCCCGGCATCGGCCCGACCCTGACAGAAGCCGTTTCCCCCATGCTGCAGAGCGGCGAATATGACGTGGTTGTAGGTACCACCGACTTTTATTCCACCCTGGGTGTGGCTGTGGACGAAGTGGAAAAAGCCACCGGCAAGAACATCAGCTTCATCAGCCGCAACGCCTTTACCGATACCATCAGCTCTGCCTTAAACGGCCAGGATTCCACCGGCCATCCGGTTCTTGACGCCGTGGTAGCCAACGGTATGTACGAGCGTCTTGCCGCCGTCATCATCCTGCGCAACTGCATCGACGGCTATGCCGAACAGATGCGCGACAACGGCAAGTGCAGCCGTGTGCCCGGCATGCGTCCTCTGGTGGTAACCAATGCGGAAGATTACAACAAGCTGGTTTCGGATGAAATCCCCTACTGCTTCCTGGAGATCGAAGAGCTGGTGAATCTCTGCTGCGCGGTCAACCCCAACGTCACCTTCGCGGATATCGACAAGGTGGGCTCTGAACTGACCACGGAATTCATCCTGGAGAAATTCTACTAATTCATTCCGGAGAAATTCTATTAATTCATTCTTAAATAAATCCCTCTTCTGCGCCGGCACATGCCGGCGCAGAAAACAAAAGGTCTATCCTTATGCTTCGTTTTTCACCGCAGATCCATCACCCGGTTTTCGATTGAAAGGGGCGCTTTTATGAAAACGCAGAACACCAAGGCGCGGGCTGCCGCAAAGCAGATTCTGATCACCCTCGCGCTTCCGGTCATCGTATTTGTCATTATGGAATTACTGACATCATCCATTCTTGGCCGCCATCTTTTCCGCAGCGCATTGGACATGAAAAACCTGATCCGCAGCTCCGGCATTTCCGCCGCTGTCTCCTTCGCACTTTCCATGAACCTGACCAGCGGCCGCATGGATCTCTCCCTTGGCGCCCAGCGGATCGCCGGAACCATCGTCGGCGGCCTTGTTGCTTCCGCTCTGGGGCTTGGCGGCGTGTGGATCTTAGTCTTCTCCCTGATCTTCGGATTCTTATTCGGCGCCATCGTTGGTATTGCCTTTGTGACGCTGCGCATTCCGGCCATGGTTTTAGGTATCGGAATGGCCTGCATCTTAGAATGCATCGGCTTCGCGGCTTCCGGCGGCATCGGTCTGCGTCTCATCAACGCAAAAGGCGTTGAAGTCCTCTCCGATGTGAATTTCACCATCGCCGTTGTGGTCATCATGACCGCTGTCATGCTGATCCTGATGACCTACACACCCTTCAGCTACCGGTTCCGCGCTGTTCGCGGATCCCATCAGATTGCCAAAAGCGCCGGCATCAACGTGTTTGTAAACGTGGCCCTCTGCTACGCCATCGGCGGTATCTTAGTATGTGTCGCCGGCGTCTTAGACGGTGCCTTTACCGGTTCCGTATCCGCTTCCATGGGCCTTGGAAGCACCGGATCCATCATGGTAAACATGTTCCCCATGATGATCGGCTGCATGTTCCTGTCCCGCTATATCAACCAGGCCGTGGGCATCGTCTCCGCCTCCGTGGCCTTAAAGATCCTGTCCATGGGCATGTCCGCCTTCAACATGTCGGACGCTGTATCCATCACCATTAACATGCTGCTTTACCTGGCCTTCCTGGTCTGGCTTTTCAACGACACCGTTCTCCGCCAGCGCCGGTATGACCGCGCCCGCATCGCCGAAGCGCAGCAGGTCCGCGCGCAGCGCGCCGCCGCGTAACGAAGGGAAATAAAATATGATTCAAATTGAAAAATGGGGCGTTTTTGAGCTCTGCAGAAAAGGAAAATGTGACGGGAACCCCTGCAGCGACTATCGCATCCGGGCACGTTTCACCGGTGAACGGGAAGAAAAAACGGTGGAAGGATTCTATGACGGCGACGGCGTATACCGCATCCGTTTTATGCCCTTCTTTGAAGGCATTTACACCTATGTGATCAGCGGAGATTTTGCAGATACCATCGAAGAGCCGGAAGGTATTTTCCTGGCCACGGCACCCACCGTGGACAATCATGGACCGGTTGAAGCAAATGGGACGCGGCTTGTCTATGCCGATGGCACGCGGTACGATTCCTTTGGAACCACCTGCTACGCCTGGGCGGTACAGCAGCCGGATCTTCAGGAACAGACCCTGTCCACCCTGGAGCACGGACCGTTTAATAAAATCCGTTTCTGCATCTTTCCGAAATTCTATGAATACAACACCCGGGAGCCCCTGACCCTGCCCTTCCTGCGCGGACAGGGAGAAGGTCTGGACGCAGCCCTTGTGGCCACCGAAGCCCAGGACAAACTGTATTTCCCCGGCATGAAAATCGCGGATCCGGATTTCGGATTTGATTATCTGCGGCCGAACCCGGAACATTTTAAGCATTACGATCAGCAGATCCGCCTTCTGATGGAGCTTGGCATTGAAGCCGATCTGATTCTGATGCACCCCTATGACCGCTGGGGCATGAACCAGATGAACCGAAAGGCCTGCGAACAGTATCTGCGGTATGTAACGGCCCGCTATGGCGCCTTCCGGAATGTCTGGTGGTCTCTTGCCAATGAATATGACCTGATCTTCTCCCGCAAAATCGAGGACTGGGATTTCTACGGAGAAACCGTATCCGAAGCAGACCCTTACGGTCATCTTCTTTCCATTCACAACTGTTCCAAAGCCTATGATTTCTCCCGGCCGTGGATTACCCACTGTTCACTGCAGCGCATGGACTTTTACAAAACCACGGAAAACACGGACGAATACCTGACTCAGTACAATAAACCGGTGGTCTGGGATGAAATCTGCTATGAAGGAAATCTTGGACTGGGCTGGGGAAACATCACCGCGGAAGAAATGGTCCGGCGCTTCTGGGAAGGCACCCTGCGCGGCGGCCACTGCGGACACGGCGAAACCTATCTGGACCCCAATGACATCCTCTGGTGGTCCCACGGCGGCGTCCTGAAAGGTGAAAGTCCCGCACGGATTCAGTTCCTTCGGGATATCGTAAAGGAGGTTCCCGGCGAAGGGCTGACAAAAGGCCGCGGCATGTTCGACGAACTGGTAGCCTACTGGGGCGGACAGACCGGCAGCGGATGGACCACCTGGTATGACAATTCCATCCATTATCTGGGTATCACGCGCCCGGCGCTGCGCAACATCAATCTGCCAGAAGGCATCCGTTACAACGTGGAACTGATCGATACCTGGAATATGACGATTACCCCTCTGGGGATCATGACCGGTTTTAACACCATCCAGATGCCCGAGCGGCAGTATATGGCCCTGCGGATTACAAGAGTCGATCCACCGGGCGAAAATATGTAGGTGTTGAAAACCTTTTCAGAGACAGACTCGAAAAACGCTGCGCGTTTTCCTCGTTAAAGCTTCCGCATCTTCGATGCGCGCGTTTTTCGCTTCGCGAAACCCGCAGAAACGCTGCGCGTTTCAAAACCAAAAAACGGACAGGAAAGTTTCCTCTTTCCTGTCCGTTCTTCTCTTTTGGTCAAATGTTTTTCAGCCTGCAACGGCGAAAAACCATCGCATGCCGTCATTGCATTCAGTGTTTCGGCACCATCACTTCCATGCCGCCCATGTAGGGACGCAGCACTTCGGGGATGCGCACGGATCCGTCTTCGTTTAAGTTGTTCTCCAGGAAAGCGATGAGCATACGCGGCGGAGCAACCACCGTGTTGTTTAAGGTGTGGGCAAGATACTTGTTTCCATCTGCGCCCTTAACGCGGATCTGCAGACGGCGGGCCTGGGCATCGCCTAAGTTGGAGCAGCTGCCCACCTCGAAGTACTTCTTCTGGCGGGGAGACCAGGCTTCCACGTCCACGGATTTCACCTTTAAGTCCGCCAGGTCGCCGGAGCAGCACTCTAAGGTGCGAACCGGAATGTCCATGCTGCGGAACAGATCCACGGTGTTCTGCCACAGACGGTCGTACCACATGGGGCTCTCTTGGGGCTTGCAGATGACGATCATCTCCTGCTTTTCGAACTGATGGATGCGGTAGACGCCGCGCTCCTCGATGCCGTGAGCGCCCTTCTCCTTGCGGAAGCAGGGAGAATAGCTGGTCAGGGTCTTGGGCAGTTCAGCCTCATCAGTGATGGTGTCGATGAACTTGCCGATCATGGAGTGCTCGGAGGTACCGATCAGATACAGGTCTTCGCCTTCGATCTTGTACATCATGGCGTCCATCTCTTCAAAGCTCATGACGCCCGTCACCACGTTGGAACGGATCATGAAAGGCGGCACGCAGTAGGTGAAGCCCCGGTCAATCATGAAATCCCGGGCATAGCTGATGACCGCGGAATGCAGACGGGCAATGTCGCCCATGAGATAATAGAAACCGTTTCCGGCCACCTTGCCGGCGGCTTCCATGTCGATGCCGTCGAAACGGGCCATGATATCGGTGTGATAGGGAATCTCAAAATCCGGCACGAAGGGCTCGCCGAAGCGCTCCACTTCCACGTTGCAGCTGTCATCCGGGCCGATGGGCACAGACGGATCGATGATGTTGGGAATCTGCATCATGATCTTGGTCACCCGCTCGGACAGATCCTTTTCCTGGGCTTCCAGTTCTTCTAAGCGCTTCGCGTTGGCAGCGACTTCCGCCTTCTTCGCCTCGGCTTCTTCCCGCTTTCCTTCCTTCATCAGAGCACCGATCTCCTTGGAGATGGTGTTGCGGGAAGCGCGGATGGCGTCCGCCTCCTGCTTGGACGCCCGCAAGGCAGCGTCAAGCTCGATAACTTCATCCACTAAGGGAAGCTTGTGCTCCTGGAATTTCTTGCGGATGTTTTCCTTTACGGCTTCGGGGTTTTCGCGAAGAAAGCGAATGTCAATCATGATGTTCCTCTTTTCTTACAGTGTACTTTATGACTCTTTTGTTACCTGTGCGTTTTTGTATCCGCAGTGTGAAGTTGGGTCAGTTTCCGCGTGTATGAATACACGCCGCATGCCGGGCTTTGCACGCTCGCTTTACAATTGCAGCAGTGCAGCGGCATTTCCGGCGAAGATCGCCTCTTTTTCTTCTTCCGCCACCGGCAGTTCCCGGATAAAGCGGATGTTTTTTGCCGCATCCCCCCAGGGGCTGTCGGTTCCGAACAGGATGTGGTCCATTCCGAAGGCTTCGGCCAGCACCATAAACCGGTCTGCGTTCAGCATGGGCACATGGGCCAGGGGATAATCCTCTGTGTTCGGCGCCGCCGGAACCACGCCGGTGGAAAAAGCCGTATCCAGATAGATGTCCAGATCCGAAAGCTGTTCGGGCACCTCGTCCCACTGGTTCCAGCCGCCCATATGGGCCGCAATAAAGGGCATCTTCCCCACCAGGGTCAGGGCATGCCGGATTTTCTTCGGCGAACAGCGGTCCACACCGGGATAGCCGATATCCTCGCCGCCATGGGTGATGACCACCAGGCCTAAGGAAGCGGCCGCGTCCAGCACCCGCAGAAAGCGGATATCGTCGATGTCCACCTCCTGGTAGACCGGATGAATCTTAATGCCTTTCAGCCCCCAGCCGGCCACGCGCTTTAACTCCAGCATCACATCCGGGGAATCCGGATGGATGGCACCGAAGGAAAGCAGCTCGCCTTCATATTTCTCATTCAGACGGGCGGCAGATTCGTTGATGTGCATCACCTGGGTCGCATTGGTCGCCACCGGCACGATCACGGAAAGATCGATGCCACAGGCCTTCTGATGGGCACGCAGTCCCTCCACCGTTCCGTCCGAAAACGGAACGGTGTGGGATTTGGCTTTGAGGTTCTCCACCGCACGGGTTGCAATCTTCTCAGGAAAGGTGTGCGTATGGATGTCGATGATCATAACTCGGCGATTTCCTCCTGGGTGGCCACATGCATGTTCGCCTCCCGAAGAGCAGCCGTCGCAGCCTTGTGATCCTGCACGCGGAAGATCATGTAGGCGCGATCCGGGGTGGAACCCACGAAGGCATACATATATTCCACGTTGACACCGGCAGCGTCAAACACCGCTAATACCTGGGCCAGTCCGCCGGGTTCGTCGGCCACGTTGACCACCACCACCGGCATCAGGTTGTAAACATAGCCGGCTTCTTTTAAGACGTTCGCCGCCGCGAACAGATCGTCCGGGATCAGGCGCGCAATACCGAAGTCCTTGGTCTCGGCTAAGGACATGGCGCGAAGATCCACGTTGCCGTCAGCTAAGGCCTTTGTCATGGCCAGAAGCGTACCGGGACGGTTTTCCAGAAATACAGAAATCTGTTTCACAGACATGGTTCTTTCCTTTCTATAGTATTAAAGACGTCTCTTATCAATCACACGAACTGCTTTGCCTTCGCTTCTGGTGATGGACTTGGGCGCTACTAAGGTCACGTTGGCCTTTAAGCCCAGCATGGACTTTAAGCCTTCCACCAGCGCGCGCTGACGGGCCTGGATTTCACCCATGTTATCGGTGAACATTTCCTGAGTCATTTCCACCTGCACGTCTAAGGTGTCGGTGTTGTTGACACGATCGACGATGATCTGGTAGTTGGCGGCATAGCCCTGGTTGATGAGCACGGTTTCGATCTGGGACGGGAACACGTTCACGCCGCGGATGATCAGCATGTCGTCGCTGCGGCCCATGGGCTTGGCCATGCGCACGTGGGTACGTCCGCAGGAGCACTTCTCCCGGGTCAGGGAGCAGATATCACGGGTCCGATAGCGGATCATGGGGAAGGCTTCCTTGTCGATGGCGGTGAAGACCAGTTCACCCACAGAACCTTCCGGCAGCACTTCTTCGGTCTCGGGATCGATGATCTCAGCGATGAAGTGATCCTCGTTGATGTGCATGCCGCGCTGCTCAGAGCATTCAAAGGACACACCCGGGCCGGACAGCTCGGTCAGGCCGTAAATGTCATAAGCCTTGATGCCTAAGGTCTTTTCGATGTCCCGGCGCATTTCCTCGCTCCAGGCTTCGGCGCCAAAGATACCGGCCTTTAACGGAATCTCTTCCGGGGACATGCCCATTTCCTTCATGGTCTCACCGATGTAGGCGGCGTAGCTGGGGGTGCAGCACAGGATCGTGGCATTTAAATCTTTAATGAACATGATCTGGCGCTCGGTGTTTCCGGAGCTGGTGGGGATGGTCAGACATCCCACCTTGTGGCTGCCGCCGTTTAAGCCCGGGCCGCCGGTGAACAGGCCGTAGCCATAGGACACCTGGCAGACGTCCTCATCCGTGCCGCCGGCTGCCATGATGGCGCGGGCGCAGCACTCTTCCCACAGGTCGATGTCATGCTGGGTGTAGAAAGCCACCACACGCTTTCCGGTGGTACCGGAGGTGGACTGGATACGCACGCAGTCCTTTAAGGGACGGGCCAGCAGTCCGTAGGGGTAAGCTTCACGCAGATCGTACTTGCTTAAGAAGGGAAGCTTGTGCAGGTCGTCGATGGACTTGATGTCCTCGGGGGTGACGCCCTTCTCTTCCATCTTCTTGCGGTAGTAGGGCACGTTGTCCCATACGTTTTGGATCTGCTTTACCAGCTTCTCGTTTTGGATCTTCACGATCTCTTCCCGGGATGCGCATTCGATCTCGGGCTGATAATAGTGCTCCATGGGTTTCTTCTCCTTTTCTTTTCTTTTTCCTTTTACAGCTGCAGTTTTTTCAGTTGCTTTATTCCTCAAACGCTTTTCCAAGCGCAAAGGCCTTTTTATTCAGTTCCAGGAACTTGGCCGGAACATTGGCCTCTAAGGACGCCATCCAGGCTTCCTCAGGCAGATCGAAATAGTGGGACAGCCGGCCCATCAGCACGATGTTGACCGCCTTGACGCTGCCGGCTTCCCGCGCTAAGGCGACGCAATCCATGGCGTCCACCTTTGCACCGGCGGCGCGCATCTGCTCCACCAGACCCTGGGGATATTCCGCCGCACCGGTGATCACCGGCATGGGATCGATCTGCTGAATGTTGGTGACGATCTGGCCGTCCTTCTTTAAATAAGGAAGCCAGCGGGCCGCCTCCAGCAGTTCGAAGGAGACGATGAAATCGGCTTCGCCTGCGTCGATCACGGGGGAATTCACCACATCACCGTAACGCACATAGGTCACCACGCTGCCGCCGCGCTGGGACATGCCGTGGACCTCAGACACTTTGACGTCATAGCCGGCGGAAAGCAGCAGATGTCCTAACATCTTGCTGGCTAAAAGGCTTCCCTGTCCGCCCACGCCGACGATCATGATATTTTTTGTATCCATGAACACAACTCCTCGCTTTTATCGGAAGCATCCACCTTTTTCCGACTGTGTCCTCTCCTATTCGCCGGTAACCACAGGCGTCTTTTGTTGGATGCTTATTTATAATGCAATTATAATTTACGCATTCCTGTGCGCGTCTTGCAAACCCGAGACCTGCGCCTTATTCCGCGGTGCTCTCGAAGGCATCAAACTTGCACAGCTGCTTGCACACGTTGCAGCCCACGCACTGGGTGGCATCCACATGGGACTTGCCGTCACGCATGGAGATGGATGGGCAGCCGATCTGCATGCAGGCCTTGCAGCCCACGCACTTGTCGGCGTTCACCCGCAGGGGCGCGTTGTGCTTCACGTACTTTAAGAGTGCGCAGGGCCGGCGGGAAATGATCACGGAGGGTTCCGCTGCCGCCAGTTCTTCCTTTAACACCGCGTCGCAGGCCGCCAGATCGTAAGGATCCACCACCCGCACCCGGTTGTAGCCCATGGCCCGGCACAGAGACTCGAGATCAATCTTTCCGGCCGGATCCCCCTTTAAGTTATAACCGGTGGTGGGGTTCTGCTGATGGCCGGTCATGCCGGTGATGGAGTTATCTAAAATGATCACCGTGGAGTTGGACTGGTTGTAGGCAATGTTGGCTAAGCCCGTCATGCCGGAGTGCATAAAGGTGGAGTCGCCGATGACGGCCACCGTCTTTCCTTCGCTCTCCTCGCCTAAGGCTTTGTTGAAACCGTGAATCGCGCTGACGGAAGCGCCCATACACAGGGTCATTTCCATGGCAGCCAGGGGAGCGACGGCGCCTAAGGTGTAGCAGCCGATGTCGCCCAACACGGTGCACTTATTCTTCTTTAAGGTGTAGAACAGGCCGCGGTGGGGGCAGCCGGAGCACATCACCGGCGGACGCACTGGGATGTTGGCATCGATGGTATTGCCTTCCGGCACCGGCAGACCAAAGGCCCTGCGGATCAGATTCTGAGAAAACTCATCGATCATGGGCAGCAGGTTCTTGCCTTCCACCGGAATGCCCAGAGCCTTCACGTGGTTTTCAATGATGGGATCCAGTTCTTCCACCACCACCAGGCGATCCACCTTCGCGGCGAAATCCCGGATCAGCTGCTCGGGCAGAGGATTGGTCATGCCCAGTTTCAGCACGCTGGCCTTGTCGCCAAACACTTCCTTCACGTACTGATAGGAAGTGGAATGGGTAATGATACCTAAAGAGGTGTCGCCCCACTCGATGCGGTTTACCGGTGCGGTTTCGGCATAGGCAATCAGCTTCTGGGTGCGCTCTTCCACAAAGGGATGGCGGCGCTTGGCGTTGCCCGGCATCATGACATATTTGGCGATGTTCTTCTCGTAAGGCTTCGTCACCTCCACCCGCTGGCCGCGCTCAATCACGGACTGGGAGTGGGCCACACGGGTGCATATCTTTAACAGCACCGGGGTATCGAATTCTTCGGAAATCTCGTAAGCAAGCTTGGCAAAAGCCAGAGACTCCGCCGCGTCCGAGGGCTCTAACATGGGCACCTTCGACGCGATGGCGTGATGACGGCTGTCCTGCTCGTTCTGGGAGGAATGCATGCCCGCGTCATCCGCCACACCGATCACCAGGCCGGCGTTTACACCGGTGTAGGACATGGTGTACAGCGGATCCGCCGCCACATTTAAACCCACGTGCTTCATGCCGCAGAAGGCACGTTTGCCTGCCAAGCAGGCACCGAAGGCCGCTTCCATGGCCACCTTTTCGTTGGGTGCCCACTCGCAGATGATCTCGTCGTATTTGCCGGCTTCCTCAGAAATCTCCGTACTGGGGGTGCCGGGATAGCTGGACAGAAACGCGCATCCGGCCTCGTACAGGCCGCGGGCCACTGCCTTATTGCCTAACATCAGTTCTTTCATAAAATTAAGAGCTCCTTTTCCCGTTTATAGATGTCGGTTTCACCTGGGATTTTGACCGTAGAATGCCTGAAAAAGGGCGTCACTGGCCGTCCGCAGGTTTAACCTATGTATTTTAGCATATTCAAACGGGAAGCGCACGAAGAAATATGCCTAAAACTGCATGTTCAACCAGTCATAAGAAAAAGCAGCAGGGGATCCGGTTTGACACATGAATGACCGGATACACCCCCGCTGCTTATTTCAGAATCGCTTCTCCGTCTTCTGCCTGCCGGCGCAGCCGCGCCTGCTCCTGACGAAGCATGTCCTCACCCTTTTTCGTGATGACATACCATTTACGCCGTCCCTCTTCGCGGGTATGGATGAATAACCATATTGACATCTGCCGGCACAGCTCTTATAATGAGATTAGCTAAGTTAGCCAATTTTTAAAGGAGGCGTCTATGTTCTCTGTCAGCATATTTGAAGCGAAGACAAATCTGTCAAAATACATCGCCGCACTTATGTCCAAAAAAGAAGGCTCCATCGTCATCACCCGCAGCGGCAAACCGGTGGCAAAACTGATCCCCTATGAGGCAGACACGCCAAAACGTATTGGCATTGCCAAGGGCCGCATTCCCTGCATGCCTCCCCTGGAGGATTTTAACAGTATCAGTCTGGAAGACGACTTCCTTGGGAATGGAGATATACTATGAAACTCCTGCTGGATACTCACGTAATCATTTGGGCTTTGACAGACGACCCACAGCTTTCTTCATATGCACGACAACTGATCGAAAATCCGGATAACCTGATTTTTTTCAGTGTCGCTTCCTTATGGGAGATTGCAATCAAAAACCAAAAAGCACCTGCGAAATGCCCGTATCATGAGGATGAGATTAATAATCTTTGCCTTGAAGCAAAATATGAAATATTAGATATCAAGATGCCACATGTCATGGCCGTCCGGACGCTCGCTGTCCAAAAAAGCGAGCATCTGCAGAACCACGATCCCTTTGACCGGATACTTCTGGCGCAGGCAAAAGCCGAAGGCATGAAGTTAATCACGCATGACAATAATCTTTCACACTATGACGAAAACTGCCTTCTGATGTTCTGATTTCATAGAGAACCGATGCAGCACATAGATGCCCATGGTCCGTTCTCCGATACAAGTAATTGGAAACCACAAAACGATCTACCGGTTCGCTGATAAAGCCTGCGAACCGGTGGATCGTTTATCCGTCCGAATTGACATGTTTTTATTCCGGCAGATCCGGCCTGCCCACAAGGCAGCACAGACGTCTGCCCGCAAGCGAAATGATTATGACTCCGGCAGATCCGTCATGCTCACAAGTCCGCTGAAAATCGTGGAGCCGTTGTGCAGCAGGGCAGAGGTGGAAGGCGTCAGAATCCCCAGTACACCCAGGGCGATCAGCGCCCCGTTAAACCCGATGATAAACCGGTAATTGCTGTGAATGCGGTCCATCAGCGCCATGGAAAGCCTGCGCAGTGTCACCAGGGGCACCAGGCTGTCGGAGGAAATGGTGATATCCGCCACCTGCCGGGCAATGGCCGCGCCGTCGCTGATGGCAATGCCGCAGTCGGCCTCGGACAGCGCCGGCGTATCGTTGACGCCGTCGCCCACCATCAGCACCTTCCGGCCCTTTTGGTGCTCCGCAATAATAAAGGAAGCCTTGTCCTCGGGCAGCACCCCGGCGTGGTATTCGTCGATGGAAAGCTTTTTCGCCACAGCGGAGGCTGCATGGGAGCTGTCCCCGGTCATCATGCAGACCTTGGAAATGCCCAGACGGTGCAGTTCGTCGATGACGCCGGCGGCTTCTTTGCGCAGAGGATCAAAAATACAGATCACGGCCTTCAGCCGGCCGTCCACCGCCAGATACAGGCGGGAGTATTCCTCCGGAAGGGACTCCAAAACCGCCGTCTGTTCCGGGGTCACCAGGCAGCCTTCATCCTCCACCACAAAGTGATAACTGCCGATCAGGGCCCGGCTTTTGCCCACCGTGCTGGCGATTCCGTGGGCGACGACGTACTGCACGTCGGTGTGCATCTCTTCGTGAATCAGCCCCCGCTCTTCCGCCGCGCGAACGATGGCATTGGCCATGGAATGGGGATAGTGTTCCTCCAGGCAGGCCGCCAGACGCAGCGCGCCGCGTTCGGACATGTTGTCGAAGGCGTGCACTTCCATGACCGTGGGCTGGGCATGGGTCAGGGTACCGGTCTTATCAAAAACGATGGTATCCGCCTCCGCGACAGCCTCCAGGAACTTGCCGCCCTTGACGGCGATCTCAGAAGTGCCGGCCTGCCGGATGGCAGACAGCACGGCTAAGGGCATGGACAGTTTTAGCGCGCAGGAAAAATCCACCATCAGAAACGACAGGGCCCGGGTGATATTTCGGGTCAGCAGATACGTCAGCACCGTTCCGCCTAAGGACCAGGGCACCAGACTGTCCGCCAGATGGAAAGCCCGGGATTCGGTCTCGGACTTCAGTTTTTCGGAATCCTCGATCATGCGCACGATCTGGTCATACTTTCCGGTACCGGCGGCCCGGGTCACTTCCACCACACACTCGCCCTCTTCCACCACCGTGCCGGCGTAGACATAACTTCCCTTTTCCTTCACCACCGGCACGGATTCGCCGGTCATGGAGGACTGGTTGACGGTCATCTCGCCGGAAACAACGCTTCCGTCCAGCGAAATGATATTGGACGTATGCAGCAGAATGCGGTCGCCGGGCACCACGTCCCGCACGGAAACCAGTACGTCGCCTTCCGCCGTCTGCACCCACACCCGGTCCACATTTAAGGACATGGCCCGGGCCAGGTCGCCCACGGATTTCTTGTGGGTCCATTCCTCTAAGATCTCGCCCACGTCCAGCAGGAACATGACGGATCCGGCGGTGGCAAAATCGCCGGTGAGCATGGATGCGACAATCGCGATGGCATCCAGCACCGGCACTTCCAGACGGCCGTTGGCCAGACACAGCAGGCCCTTTAAGATGAAGCGGATGCTGCGCAGGAAAACGATGGCATGCCGAAAAGGCACCGGAAGGGGAATCAGCCGCCGCAGAAAACGGAAGGCAATCTTTCGGATCAGCCGTCCCTGATACTGCCGGTTTAAGGCACGTCCGCTCTCCTCCGGCACCAGAGCCGCCTCTTCAGCGGAGGCATAGGAAAAGGCATCCAGCGCTGCAAGAACGGCGGCGCGGGAAGTCTTCTGCGGGTCGTAAATCACGGCCGCATCTGCGGTCTGTTCATTGACGGTCACCTTCGCGACACCGGGCTGGGCCAGCAGATGGTATTCCAGCAGATCCGCCTGGTGCATGGTCATGGAAAGCACGGCCATGTGCACGCGGATCCGCCGGGAAGAGGTATGTCGAATCACGAATTTCATATCAAGTAAGTCCTTAAAAGAAAAGAGCAGGAAACCCTGCTCTTCCATCGAAAGCAACAGAATCTGAAGCAGGCATCGTTCATAAACGACGCGTTTCAGCGGGCGTCAGAGAAACCGCGCCCGGTCCCTTTCATTTATACTATTTAGTTTCTTCGTCTTTTACTGTCTCCGCTTCTTTTTCAGATTCGGCCGCGGCAGCTTCGGCTTCCGCCAGACGGGCCTCTGCTTCCGCTAAAAGCGCACGGGCTTCTTCCAGCTTTTTCTCATTGATCTTCACCTGGCGCGCGTCGTTGATATCCGCCGCCTCGGCACAGACGTCGTCAAAATTCTCTTTCAGTTCTACACCGGTCTTCACCAGGGCATCTTTGCAGCGAAGACCCAGGGCCGTCGCCTGCACATAGACCTTCTTCGCTTCCTCGCTCTTTAACGCGGAAACACCGGCTGTGCCAAATAATACACCTCCTGCAAACAGTGCCAAACGTCCAAGCAGCATCGTAAGCCTCCTCTCCTGTATGCCATATGCTTTCCCGGACAGCATCATTTCATTGCTTTCAGCCGAGAAAATACATACGTTTTATCCGTTTATGTCTGTATCCATACTACAATCAAAAGAGTCGTTTTTCAAGAGAATCAGCCCCTTCATTGTGCTTTTTTTGAAGTACGTATACCTTATTTTACCAGGGAATATCCCACGCCCCGGGTGGCCTTGATGCTCACCATCGTCCCCACGGAAGCCAGTTTCTTGCGCAGGTTCGAGATGTACACCCAGACCACGTTCAGCTCGGCCTCGCTGTCGTAGCCCCAGATTTTATCCATAAACTGATCGGCAGAAAGGATGCGCCCCGGATTTTCCATCAGCATTTCCAGCATCTGGTATTCCTTGTTGGACAGGCTGGTCTCCTTCTTCTTGCCCTGCGCCTCGCAGGTCAGAATATAGGTCATGCGGTCTAACTTCAGATCCCCGAAAGCCAGTTCCGAGGAGGCGATATCCGCCTTCCGCCGGGTAATGGCCCGCACCCGGGCAATCAGCTCCGCCATCTCAAAGGGCTTGGTGAGATAATCGTCTGCGCCGCTGTCTAAGCCGTGCAGACGGTCGTCTAATTCCGACCGGGCCGTCAGCATCAGCACCGGCACCGAATTGCCCTCTTTGCGGATGGTTTCCAGCACCTGAAAGCCGTCCTTTCCGGGCATCATGACGTCTAAAATGGCTCCGTCGTACACCTCGGTGCGCAGATAATCAATGGCGTCGAGGCCATTGTCCACCACGTCCACGGTAAAATTTTGATGCTTTAAAACCGCCGCAACCGCGCCGGACAGATCGTGTTCATCTTCGGCAAGCAACAAACGCATGGCATACCTCCTTTTCTGCTTTCAGGCAAGTATACCATAATTCACTCCAGTTCATCCAGTATCCACTCCGCCGCCCGTTTTCTGCTGATTCCGTGATCCATGGCTTCTTTTCCGATGACGCGGTGGGCTTCGTCTTCTGTCATATGCCGCTTTTCCACCAGCGCACACTTGGCCTTTCCCACGATGCGCGCTTCCTCCGTTTTTTCCTGAGCCTTCGCCACTTCCCGGGCCATCTGCGCGATCCGGTCCTGCCAGGATACCAGCATGCGCAGGGCGCGGTTTAACTGCCCCCGGGTGACCGGTTTGGGAACCACCAGCACCCCCTCGTCCACCGTCTGTTCCTGCACTTCGCCGCTTACGTCCTGCGGGGTCACCAGAAGCACCCCGGCAGACTGGGTTTCCGCCAGATCCTGGGCAAATTCCAGCCCGGTTTCATCCGGAAGCGGTACGCAGATCAGAATGATATTATAATACCGTTCTAATACTGCCCGCCGCGCCGCCGCAGCGTTTCTTCGCACGTCAATGGTGATAAAGCGGCGCTCCGGAAGGGCACTTTTGGCAAAGGCATCAAAACTTTCAGAACCGGAAACGATCAGGATGGAATGCTGCAGGCCTTCTATTTTCGCCATGGCATTCCTCCTGTCAGCATCCGGTATACTGCCGCACGATTTCCTCCGGCACCACAGCATTGACAAAAGCACTGGCCTTTGCCAGTTTTGCAGCCTCCTTCCGGGATGCCGGCAGCATCAGATCCTCCGTGCCGGTCATCTCCGGCAGCGGGCTTCTCTTTTTGATGCCCTCCAGCCCGGCATAGATCAGAAGTGCATAGACCAGGTACGGATTGCTTGAGGCATCCGGAGAACGCAGCTCGGCCCGGGTTTTTCCCTGATAAGTTTCAATGTACATCAGCTCCGATTCTCCGGCGTCGGACCAGTTGACCCGATCCGGCGCACTGTTGTTTCCGAACCGGGCGTAGGACGCTTTTTCCGGATTTAGAAACAGGGTGATTTCCCGAATCCGCTCTAAGATGCCGGCGGCAGCGAAAACCGCCACATCTTCCCCGCCGTTTTCCGTGTCCGTCGTCCGGGCATAAATATTGATATGATAGCCGTTTCCGGGCTCATCCGGCAGAGGCATAGGGGAAAAATCCGCCGCCAGACCGTAACGGTCCGCAATGGTATGCACCGCCATCCGGAAGGTGGTGGCCTGATCTGCGGCCTTTAAGGGCTTTCCGTAATGAAAATCGATCTCGTTCTGCCCCGGCCCCTGCTCATGATGAGATCGCTCGGGTGTCAGCCCCATCCGCTCAATGGTCAGGCAGATTTCCCGGCGCACGTTTTCACACCGGTCCGCCGGAGCAATGTCCATGTAACCGGCATTGTCATAGGGAATACAGGTTGCATTGCCTTCTTCATCCTTGCGGAACAGATAAAACTCGGTTTCAGAACCAAAGCGAAACTCCACGCCGGCTTCCTGGGCCGCCTTGGCCGCGCGCTTTAAAAGGGCCCGGGTATCCGCCTGGTACACCGTACCCTCCGGGGTGTACACGTCGCAGAACATCCGCAGCACCTTTCCGCTGTCCGGCCGCCAGGGCAGCACGGCCAAGGTCGATGGATCCGGCTTTAAGTAAAGGGAGGCGTGGGGGCTTTCCGCAAAGCCGGCAATGCGCTTTGCGTTGATGGGAATGCCCTCTTCAAAGGCTTTTTTCAGTTCACCGGGCATGACGGCAATGTTCTTCTGAACACCGTAGGCATCCCGGAAGGCTAAGCGTATAAACTTGGCGTCCTCTTCTTCGATGTATTTCATGACTTCGTCAGCTGTATATGTCATTTTCATTCCTCTTTTCTTCCGCCGGAACATGCCGGGCACGCGGCCAGCCCTTTCCCCGGATGCGGCACAATCATAACCGCAGGCACCTTTTACAGCGGCGCAATAATCGCCGCAGGTCCAGGCACCTGTTACAGCGGCGCGATTTTCGGCACAATGTCTTCCAGCACATCCAGCAGAATCCGCACGGTGTCTAAGGAGGTAAACATGGTTACGCCGTTCTGGATGGCACAGCTGCGGATGGCTGTACCATCATTATAGTGGATGCCGGAAAGGATCGCCCTTGTATTAATGATATAACTGACATAGCCGGAACTTATGGCGGATAGGATCTCGTCACTTCCTTCGCTGAGTTTTCCCCGGATTCGGGTGCGGATGCCGTGTTCCTTCAGAAAGTGACCGCTGCCGGAAGTGGCCTCGATGTTAAATCCCAGCTCGTAAAACCGGCGCACCAGGGGCAGCGCTTCTTCCTTGTCCTCATCGGCCAGGGTCACCAGTACGGTGCCGTATTCTTTCATGCGAACGCCGGAGGCCTGCAGGGCTTTGTAGAAGGCACGCTTCAAACTGGCGTCATAGCCGATGGCCTCCCCCGTGGACTTCATCTCCGGGGATAAAAAGGCATCCATTCCGGACAGTTTTTCAAAGGAAAATGCCGGGGCCTTAACATACCAGTAATTCTCTTTGGCTTTGGCCGGCCCCGTCATTCCCTGGGCCTGCAGCGATTCTCCCAGCATGGCGCGCACCGCCGCGTCCACTAAGGGCAGACCGGCGGATTTTGAGAGAAAGGGAACGCTTCGCGACGCCCGGGGATTCACCTCGATCACAGACACTTCTCCGGCGGGTTCCACGATGAACTGGATGTTAAACAGTCCCTTTATGCCCAGGCCCATGCCCAGTTTTTTTGTGTATTCCCAGATGGTATCCTGCACATCTTTGGAAATGGAAAAGGGCGGATACACGCTGGTGCTGTCGCCGGAATGGACCCCTGTACGCTCCACCAGTTCCATAATGCCGGGCAGAAACACGTCCGTTCCGTCACACACCGCATCCACTTCCACTTCCTTGCCCACAATGTACCGGTCCACCAGCACCGGCCGATCCGCGTCCAGGGCCGCGGCATTTTTCAGGTATTTTACCAGGCTTTCCTCGTTTGCCACGATCTCCATGGCCCGGCCGCCCAATACGAAGCTGGGGCGCACCAGCACAGGATAGCCGATTTCTTCCGCTGCCCGGATGCCGTCTTCGATACTGGTGACGGCGATGCCGGCCGGATGGGGGATGGAAAGCCGGCGGACGGCCTGTTCAAAAGCATCCCGGTCTTCAGCCGCAAAAATGGCCTCATCCGGCGTTCCCAAAATCGGCACGCCGTTTTCCGCCAGAGCGTGGGTTAAGTTCACCGCCGTCTGGCCGTCCAGGGAGGTGATGACCCCCATGGGCTGCTCCAGATCCGTGATGTTTAACACATCCTCTACCGTCAGGGGCTCGAAATACAGTTTATCCGCAGTGGTGTAGTCTGTGGACACCGTCTCCGGATTGTTGTTGATGACAATAGCCTCAATACCAAGACCATGGAGGGTGCGCACCGCGTGTACGGTGGAATAGTCGAATTCCACGCCCTGACCGATGCGGATGGGACCGGATCCCAAGACGATGACCTTCTTCCCGGAGGAGATCACCGACTCGTTTTCTTCCTCGTAAGTGGAGTAAAAATAGGGGACATAGCTGGCAAACTCGCTGGCGCAGGTGTCGATCATCCGATATACCGGCCGCAGATGATGGGCCTGCCTCTGGCTTCGGATTTCCGTTTCCGTCTGTCCGGTGAGTTCCGCAATATAGGCGTCGGAAAAGCCCATCCGTTTTGCCTCGTACAAAAGATCCCGGGGAATCGGAAGGGGCGCCTTTTCCATCTTCTTTTCCATGTCCACGATCCGCCGGATGGCATTCAGGAAAAACATGTCAATTCCGGTGCGCATGGCAATGGTCTGGGGATCCGCACCCAGCCACAGCAGTTCGGAAATGGCATAGATGCGGTCGTCCGTGCCTTCTTCGATATAGGACAGCAGTTTGCCGGCGGCTTCTTTGCGGTTCTGGGGCGCCGGCAGGGATGACAGCGCGTGCACGTCAAATTTCTCCAGATGAATGTGGTTCTTTCCGTCTTCCAGGGAACGGATCGCCTTCAGCAGGCTTTCCTCTAAAGTCCGCCCGATGGCCATGGTTTCGCCGGTGGCCTTCATCTGGGTGGAGAGCACATTTCGCCGGTCCGAAAGAACATGATCCGCCGGCTGGTACTTGTCAAAGGCAAACCGGGGCATCTTTGTCACCACATAATCCATAGCGGGCTCAAAACAGGCCGGCGTATTGGCCAGACGGATTTCTTCCAGGTTCAGACCCACGGCGATTTTGGCAGAGACCCGGGCAATGGGATATCCCGTGGCCTTCGAAGCCAACGCAGAAGATCGGGAAACCCGGGGATTCACCTCGATCACGTAATAGGCAAAGGACTCCGGATCCAGAGCGAACTGCACGTTGCATCCGCCCCTGACCCCCAGGGCGCGGATGATCCGCAGGGCCGATGAGCGCAGCATCTGAAACTCCCGGTTGGTCAGGGTCTGGCAGGGGGAGACGACGATGGAATCACCGGTGTGAATGCCCACCGGGTCAAGATTTTCCATGCTGCAGACCGCGATGGCCGTATCGTTGGCATCCCGCATCACTTCAAATTCAATTTCCTTGTACCCCCGGATGCTCTTTTCCACCAGCACCTGATGTACCGGAGACAAAGACAGCGCCTTGCGCATCATCCGGCGCATTTCCTCTTCGTCCGCGGCAAATCCGCCGCCGGTTCCGCCCAGAGTAAATGCCGGCCGCAGAATCACCGGATAGCCGATCTGCTCCGCCGCCCGCAGGCCTTCGTCCATGCTGCCCGCAATGGCGGAGGGCACCACCGGCTCCCCCAGTTCTTCGCAGAGTTCCTTAAACAGTTCCCGGTCCTCCGCCCGGCGGATGCTCTCGGCGTCCGTGCCCAGCATTTCAATCTCGCACTCCTCCAGCACCCCCTTGTCGTACAGCTGCAGCGACAGGTTCAGCCCCGTCTGGCCGCCCAGTCCCGCAAGGATGGCGTCCGGCCGCTCGTGACGGCAGATGCGCGCCAGATAGCGCAGCGTTAGAGGTTCCATGTACACCTTGTCGGCGATGGCGTTTTCCGTCATAACCGTGGCGGGATTGGAATTGGCCAGGATTATCTCATAGCCTTCCTCTTTTAACGCCAGACAGGCCTGGGTACCTGCGTAGTCAAACTCCGCCGCCTGACCGATTACAATGGGACCGGAGCCCACCACCAGGATCTTGTGAATATCCGTACGTTTCGGCATGGGTGATTACCCCCTCTTCCACTCGCTCATCAGTTCCGCAAAATGGTCAAAACACCAGCCGCTGTCACAGGGGCCGGGGGCGCTTTCCGGATGATACTGCACGGAAAAGATGCCGTCGGCATCGGCGCTCTGGCCTTCCACGGTTCCGTCAAGAACATTCCTGTGGGTAATGTTAAGTCCCGTGCCCCGCAGGCTGGCTTCATCCACAGCATAGCTGTGATTCTGGCTGGTCATCTCAATCTTTCCGCTCCACACATCCATCACCGGATGATTTCCGCCCCGGTGGCCGAATTTCAGCTTATAGGTGGATGCTCCGCAGGAAAGGGCAATCAGCTGGTGACCCAAACAGATGCCGAACAGGGGCAGCCGGCCCCGGAGTTTCTGCAGGGTTTCAATAACCTCCGGCACATCCGCAGGATCCCCGGGGCCGTTGGAGATCAGCACCCCGTCCGGTGTCATGGCCAGGATCTCTTCCGCCGGCGTGTCAAAGGGCACAATAGTCACGTTGCACCGCTGCCGGGACAGATCCCTCAGAATGTTCATTTTCATGCCGCAGTCTATGAGAACCACGTGATATTTCGGATGCGCCGTCCGGCTGTACCAGATGCGCCGGCAGCTGCGCCGGCGAACCGCGTCGCGGGGCACCGGCGTCTGGGCGATGCGAAGCAGTGCTTCTTCCACCGGCAGATCAGCATCTGCAAGCATGGCCCGCTGGCAGCCCCCATCCCGGATCTTTCGCACCAGCCGGCGGGTATCCACGCCGGTGATGCCCCCAATACCGTTTTCCGCAAGCAGCTCCCCGGCGGTTTCCACGGAACGGAAGTTGGAGGGATTGTCGTTGATATCCCGCACAATCACCGCAGAAGGACTGACGATGCGGCTTTCAAAATCCTCCGTGGCGATCCCGTAGTTTCCGATCAGCGGGTAGGAAAAAACGATGCCCTGATCGGTGTAGGAGGGATCTGAAAGGATTTCCTGATAACCGGTCATGGAGGTGTTGAAAACCACCTCAAAAACCGTCTGCGCATCTGCGCCGAATCCCGTTCCCCAAAAGACGCTTCCGTCTTCTAAAACCAGCTTTTTGGATGTCATGACCATCTCCTTACTTTAGAGATTTGTGTACCCCATCAGATCCCGGTCAATTTCCCTGGCGGCCGCCCGGCCTTCCGCAATGGCCCAGACCACCAGAGACGGACCCCGGTGCATGTCGCCGGCGGTGTAGATGCCCGGCTTTGACGCCGCATAGGTATCCGCCGTCTTTGTCTGAACGCCGCCCCGGGGACTTACGTCTGTTCCGAAGGCCTCCATGACATAGGATTCCGCACCGGTAAACCCGGCGGCGATGAGTGCCAGCTGTGCCGGTACCCGGCGCTCGCTTCCCTCCACGGGCTTCATCACCGTCCGCCCGGTTTTTCTGTCCTTGGATGGGGCCAGATTCAACAGAACCGCTTCCTTTAAGCAGCCCTTTTCGTCGCTGATAAACTCTTTTACCGTGGTCTGGTAAACGCGGGGATCGCTGCCGAATTTCCACGCTGCTTCTTCCTGGCCGTAGTCGGTTTTTTTCACCCGGGGCCACTCCGGCCAGGGGTTCTGCCTGCTGCGTTCTGCCGGCGGTTCAGGCATCATTTCCAGCTGCAGCACGCTCTTTGCCCCCAGACGGATGGCTGTGGCCACGCAGTCGTTTCCCGTATCGCCGCCGCCGATCACCAGCACGTCTTTTCCTGCGGTCTCGGCAGCCGGATCCGGTGCCGATCCCTCCCCGTCAAAGAGATGCCGGGTGACATCCCTTAGGAAATCCACGGCAAAGCGAATGCCTTTGGCCTCTCTTCCGGGGACGGAAAGATCCCGGGGTTGGGATGCGCCGCAGGAAAGCAGCACGCTGTCATATTCCGACAGCAGGGCATCTGGGGAAAGATCCTTTCCCACGTCGGCATTCAGCGCAAAATGAACCCCCGCATCCTCCATCAGTTTCAGACGGCGGTCGATGACGGCCTTGTCCAGTTTCATGTTCGGAATGCCGTACCGAAGCAGTCCGCCGGCCCGGTCGCTTCGCTCGTACACTGTCACCTCATGGCCCCGGCGGTTTAACAGCTGCGCCGCCGACAGTCCTGCCGGTCCGCTGCCGACGATGGCCACCTTTTTTCCGGTGCGCACTGTGGGCGCTTTCTCTTTTACCAGCCCGTGGGCATAGGCATATTCCACCACCGCTTTTTCATTTTCCCGGGTGGCCACCGGTGCCGCATGAAGGCCGCAGGTACAGGCGGCCTCGCACAGCGCCGGACACACCCGGGATGTAAATTCCGGAAAGCTGTGGGTCATGGAAAGCCGGTGCCAGGCCTCTTCCATCTGTCCCCGGTACACCAGATCGTTGACTTCCGGCACCAGATTATGCAAAGGACAGCCGGCGGTCATCTGCGCCAGCTGCACGCCGGCCTGACAGAACGGAATGCCGCAGTCCATGCATCGGGCCGCCTGTTTCTGCTGCTCTTTTTGCGGCAGCTGACCGTGGAATTCGCTAAAATCCCCGGTCCGCTCTTCGGGCGGACGCACCGGCCCCTCCTGCCGCTCATATTCCAGAAATCCATTGGGTTTTCCCATGCTGTTTCCCTTTCCTGCTTCGTCGTCTTTTGCCGCTACGCCCGGGAGGCTTCCTCTGAAATAAACGCTTCAAAGGCCTCGATCTTTGCGGTCTTTTGATCTGCGCCCTTGGCCTCGGCCTGGGCCATCAGTTCCAGCATCCGGCTGTAGTCGGCGGGAATGATTTTCTTAAAATGGGAAATCACTTCCTCAAAGTGGGCTAAAACCTGCTTTGCTTTTTCGGATCCGGTGTATGCAGCATGCCGCTTTAGCAGCCGCCGCAGGTTTTCCCTGTCCTTTGTGCCCGTCACCTCTTCCATGCGCACCAGCTGGTGGTTCAGATTTCGGTACAGCCGGTTGTCTTCGTCCAGCACGTAGGCGATTCCGCCGCTCATGCCCGCCGCAAAGTTTTTCCCGGTGGGTCCCAGCACCACCACACAGCCGCCGGTCATGTACTCGCAGCCGTGCTCTCCCACGCCTTCCACCACGGCCTCGGCGCCGGAATTGCGGACCGCAAACCGCTCGCCGGCCATACCGGCGATGTAGGCTTCTCCGGAAGTGGCACCATACAGCGCCACGTTTCCTGCAATGATGTTTTCATGGGCGTCGTAGGCCGCCCGGACCGGTGCCGAAAGCACCAGTTTTTCCGCCGGAAAGGCCTTTCCCGAAATAGTCGTTGGCGTCTCCCAAAAGCGTCAGTGTCAGGCCCGCAGGGATAAACGCGCCAAAGCTCTGGCCGCCGGCCCCGGTGCAGCAGACAGTGATGGTGTCCTCCGGCAGCCCCTGGGGGTATCGGCGGGTGATTTCGGCTCCTAAAAGGGTGCCAAAGGTCCGGTCCGTGTTGGATACCTTTACCGAAACCGATGCCGGTGTCTTCTGCTTTAAGGTCTTCTGCACCTCTTTTGAGGCCAGAAGAATCCCCTCGTCCTTTGTCTGGTCCAGATGGAAATCATAGGCTGCTTCCGGACAGAAAGCGTGGGATGCCCCGGCAGGATCCGCCGGTGCGAGAATCCGGGTCAGATCCAGTCTGGCCGCCTCTTTGCCGGCGGAGGGACGCACCATAAGCAGATCCCTTCGTCCCACCAGTTCCGACACGCTTCTGACCCCTAAGGAGGCCATGATCTGCCGCAGCTGTCGGGCGATAAAACGCATGAAATTCTCCACGTGTTCCGGTTTCCCGGCGAAGTTTTTCCGCAGCTGGGGGTTCTGGGTGGCAATACCCATGGGACAGGTGTCAGACTGGCAAGCCCGCATCATGACGCAGCCCATGGCCACCAGAGGCGCGGTGGCAAAGCCGAACTCTTCCGCCCCCAGCATGGCCGCGATGGCCACGTCCCGGCCGCTCATCAGCTTTCCGTCAGCCTCGATCACCACCTGCTGCCGCAGGCCGTTGGCGCACAGGGTCTGCTGGGTCTCCGCCAGCCCCAGCTCCCAGGGAAGACCGGCGTTGTGAATGGAACTTAAAGGCGCCGCTCCGGTTCCCCCGTCGTAACCTGAAATCAGAATGACCCCTGCACCGGCTTTCGCCACGCCGGCTGCTACGGTACCCACACCGGCCTCCGAGACCAGCTTCACGGAGATCCGCGCGTTTTTGTTGGCGCATTTTAGGTCATAGATCAGCTGGGCCAGATCCTCGATGGAATAGATGTCATGATGGGGCGGCGGTGAGATCAGACTGACTCCGGGGGTGGAATGCCGGGTTTCGGCAATCCATGGATACACCTTCTTTCCCGGAAGATGTCCGCCTTCCCCGGGCTTTGCCCCCTGGGCCATCTTGATCTGAATCTCCCTGGCGCTCACCAGGTACCGGCTTGTCACGCCGAACCGCCCGCTGGCCACCTGTTTGATGGCCGAGCTGACATCCTGCCGGGTACCGGCGGAAAGAATCCGCGCTTCGCTTTCGCCGCCTTCGCCGCTGTTGGACTTTCCCTGCAGATGATTCATGGCCACCGCCAGGGTCTGATGGGCCTCTTCGGAAATGGATCCGTAGGACATGGCGCCGGTCTTAAACCGCCGGACAATCTCCTCTTCCGGTTCCACCTCATCAAGGGAAATGCCCCCGTCTTCGGGATACCGAAAGGCCAGCAGACTGCGCAGACTTCCGGTTTCTTCGGCGTCAGCCATCTTTGTATATTCCAGAAATTCGTCAAAGTCTCCGTCCCGCACCGACTTCTGAAGCATGTGGATGGTTTCCGGCCGGTAGCGGTGATGTTCCCCCTGGCTGCGCTGCTTATGCCGTCCGAAGGGTATCAGTTCCAGATCTGTGGGAAGCTCCAGGGGATCAAAAGCCCGGCTGTGCTGGGCGTCAGAGGCCCGGGCGATATCCTCTAAGGTGATGCCTCCGATGCGGCTGGTGGTTCCGGTAAAAAACTCCTCCGTCACTTCTGTCGAAATGCCCACCGCTTCAAACAGTTTGCTGCCCTGATAGGACTGGATCGCCGAAATGCCCATTTTCGACGCGATCTTCACGATGCCGTGCATCACCGCCCGGTCATAGTCTTCCACGGCGGCGTAATAGTCCTTATCCAGAAGATCCTTTTCCACCAGCTCGGCAATGGTGGCGTGGGCCAGATAGGGATTGACTGCGGACGCACCGTAGCCTAACAGCGTGGCAAAATGATGCACCTGCCGGGGTTCGGCGGACTCTAAAATCAGAGACATGGCCGTACACTTGCGGGTGTCCACCAGATGCCGATGCACGGCAGACACCGCCAGCAGAGAGGGAATGGCCACATGGTTGGCGTCGATGCCCCGATCCGACAGAATCAGGATGTTCGCCCCGTTTTTGTAGGCTTTGTCCACCTCCAGAAACAGTTCCTTTAAGGCGTGCTTCATGGGGGAATTCTTGTAGCGCAGGATGGAAACCTTGGCCACCGCAAAACCGTCCTTATGCATGTTTTCGATTTTCAGAAGATCCAGATCCGTCAGAATCGGATTAGAAATCCGCAGCATGCGGCAGTTTTCGGGCTGCTCCTTCAGCAGGTTTCCGTTCTTTCCCACGTAAACCGTGTGGGAAGTCACAATCTCTTCCCGTTCGGCGTCGATGGGAGGATTGGTCACCTGGGCGAACTGCTGTTTAAAATAGTAAAACAGGGGCTGGTATTCCCTGGAAAGCACAGCCAGCGGCGTGTCCACACCCATGGAACCGATGGCTTCCGTGCCGTTTAAGGCCATGGATCGAATCCCTTCCATGGCGTCCTCATAGGTGTATCCGCAGGCCTTCTGCAGCTGTTTGCGTGTGATTTCGTCCAGCTGCGGCACCCGCCGGTTGGGGATCTTCTGCCCCGCCAGGGTCAGCAGATTGCTGTCCAGCCATTCACCGAAGGGCTTTGCGTGGGCATAGGTTTCCTTCAGTTCCCCGTCATAGCGGATCCGATGGGTACGGGTGTCCGCCAGAAGCATCTTTCCGGGATGCAGCCGTTCTTTCTTCACAATGTGGGCGTCGTCCAGTTCCAGCACACCGGTTTCGGAGGAGAGAATCAGCCGGCCGTCATCGGTTTCGATACTGCGCACCGGACGCAGGCCGTTGCGGTCCAGCATGCCCCCCATCACATCTCCGTCTGAATAGAGAATGGCCGCCGGACCGTCCCAGGGCTCCATCATGGTGGCGTAATACTGGTAAAAATCCCGCTCCTCCTGGGACAGGGTCTCGTTGTGTTCCCAGGGCTCAGGCACCAGGATCATGGCTGCCAGGGGCAGGTCCATGCCGCTCATCACCAGAAATTCCAGTGCATTGTCCAGCATGGAGGAGTCTGATCCGTCGGTGGACACCGCCGGCAGAATCCGGTCCATTTCCTCCTGGGAAAAGAGCATCGTCTGCATGGTCTCCTCCCGGGCCAGCATCTTGTCCGCATTGCCCCGGATGGTGTTGATTTCGCCGTTGTGTACGATCAGACGGTTGGGGTGCGCCCGGTTCCAGGCCGGCGCCGTGTTGGTGGAAAACCTGGAATGCACCATGGCGATGGCGGAGGAAAAGGCCGGATCGGACAGATCCGGATAGAATTTTCTCAGCTGATGTACCAGGAACATGCCCTTATAAACGATGGTTCGGCAGGACAGGGAAACCACATAGGTGTTCACACAGGTCTGTTCGAATTCCCGGCGGATGAGATACAGCAGACGGTCGTAGGCCAGATCCTCGGCAAGATCCGCCGGCCGGGTCAGAAACACCTGCCAGATGGCCGGCATGCACGCCCGGGCCCGGGCTCCCAGCACATCGGCATTCTGGGGAACGGGCCGCCAGAACAGAACGGACAGGCCGGCCTTTCGGGCGATAAATGAAAACAGCGACTTTGCCTGCCGCAGATCCAGCTCGCTGGTGGGAAAGAAGAACATGCCCACACCATACTGGCGGCGGCCCGGAAGCGTCACACCTTCTTTCTGCAGTTCCCGATGAAAAAAGTCATGGGGAATCTGGGTCAGGATACCCACGCCGTCTCCGGTTTCGCCGGCGGCGTCTTTTCCGGCCCGATGCTCCAGCCGCTCCACAATGGAAAGGGCGTCCGCCACCAGTTCGTGGCTGGCGCGGCCGGACAGGTCGCAGATCGCGCCGATGCCGCAGTTATCGTGTTCAAAGGCCGGATCATACAGGCCGTGCTGCCTGATGTATTCCATCTGCTCTGTCATATGCACCTCCTGGGTTTAATTGAGCTATGCACGACAGACTCGCGAACGTTCCGTTCGCTCGTTGTCACGGCATTCGCCGTATGCGTCCTCGTCTGTTCGCAATGAGGAAAGGCGCTTTGGGATCCATTTGGACCCAAAGCGCCTTTG
>JAZPYY010000007.1:0-3802 GCA_045544375.1 Shuttleworthella sp. | reverse complement strand
AGGTGACCATTCCGTCGTCCTTTACCTATGAGGGCAAAGAGATTCCGGTGACCGAAACCTTCCAGTATTCCCTGTACGGCTGCACCACGGTGAAGGAATTCATCTTACCCGAGGGCTTAAAAGTGATGGGCTTCGGCTCCATGGAAAAGTGCACGTCCTTAGAGCGGGTCGTGGTGCCGGATTCGGTGGAAACGGTGGGTGATTATATCTTTTACGGATCAGATCGGATCGAAGAAGTGCAGCTGGGCAGCGGTGTGAAAACCATCGGCAGCATGGCCTTTTTATCCACCCGGGTGACGGAACTGCACATCCCGGCGTCGGTGGAAACCATCGGAAACATGGCCTTCGTGGGCATGTCTGCGCCCGTGCAGACCGCATGGATCGACAGCGAAGCCGTGGCGGCATCCTTAACGGACGGCAACGCAGCCGGCATGCTTACAGGCGTACTGACGGCGCTGTATCTGAAGGACGGACTGACAGTCACGGATTATATCAGCGGACACTACATGGAAACCGGAACGGAAGAAAAGGACGGAACCACCTACCGCATCTTCCAGAAATAAAAGAGAGACCCGGCCTGCCAAAAACAAAATTGAAACCAGAAAATCGAATGCACACGTAGAAGACAATGACATCTTCGGTATAATAAAACTACGTACTCGTGCATCTTTCGGGAGAACAGAAGGAGGAACCCATGCCGAAGATCAGCAAAGTTGTCGCGACGGTCTGGTACGACAAAGCCCATCTGCGCAGCCTGCGCCGGGTGTTCCCGGACGCGGAGTTTGTCTACGTGGATTTCTATGACAAGAAGAAACTGGTGGAGGAAACCAGGGACGCAGACGTAGCCATCCTGTTCGGCGACGTGGATTCCTGCATCCTTGGCGAAAACAACTTAAAGTGGATTCACTGCGACCATGCGGGCTTAAACGGCTCTGCCCGTCCGGAAGTGTTTGCCCGGGGCATCCCGGTGACCGGTTCCGCGGGCAGAAGCGCGCCGGCCTTAGCCGAGCATGCCATCTACTTCATGCTGAATCACTGCTATCACACCCGGGAGGTGTTAGACGGACAGGCAATGCGCCTGCACGTGCTGCCGGGTTCCAAGGACTGGCGCGGCCTGTACGGCCGTAAAGCCGGTATCATCGGCATGGGCCACACCGGCGCCATGCTGGCCGATCGCCTCCACGCCTTAGGCATGGAAGTCATGGCCTGGAACCGTTCCCCCATTTCGGGCCGGGATTATCTGGAAAAACTCTGCGGTAAAGAAGGCGACACCATTGAGCCCCTGCTTTCTGCGTGCGATTTCGTCATCCTCACCGTGGCCTTAAACAACGCCACCTACCATATGCTCAATAAAGAAACCATCGCCCAGATGAAGCCCGGCGCGTTCCTGGTGAACATGGCCCGGGGCGGCCTGGTGGATACGGCGGCTCTGACGGAAGCCCTCCAGAGCGGCCATTTAAGCGGCGCGGGATTGGACGTCATCGAAGAAGATCCCCTTCCGGATGATCATCCTCTGTGGGATATGCAAAACGTTTACATGACGCCCCACGTCACTCCCCAGATTCCGGACCGCACGGCAGCCTCCATCGAGATCATCCGGGAAAACGCCCGCCGCTTCGAAGCCGGCGAACCCATGATGAACCTGCTGACGGAAGACAGCATCATGACCATGGGCGAATCCAAGGGCGGTATGGCCATGATGGCCACCGCAGAACTGACCCCCGAGCTGATCGAGCACGTCAAAAAAGTGCTGGGGGAACACGACTGGACCGATCCGTCTGAGTGGATGTAAGAAACAAGACCTTTCATCTTCATATACCCTCCATAGAAAAAGGCACCCGCTGTGGGTGCCTTTTGTGATCGACGTATGTATCACGCAGATCGGACAGGCGGCGATTTGATTGTCTGCCGGCCTGTGTTAGAATTTCGTTTTATTCCGGTTTTGCCGGCGGATCGCTGTCGGGTTTTCTCTTATCCTTTTTTGTGTCATAATGAACGAAGAATAGCGTTCCACTGTTCACGCTTTCAAAGGAGGAGCTGTATCATGAAAGCCATCATGGTGATGTTTGATTCCTTAAACCGCCGATTTCTTCCGCCCTACGGCTGTGACTTCGTCCACGCGCCGAATTTTGAGCGGCTGGCAAGACGCGCGGTGACATTTGACAACTGCTACGTCGGCTCGCTGCCCTGCATGCCCGCACGGCGGGAGCTTCATACCGGCCGGTACAATTTTCTCCACCGTGGCTGGGGACCGATGGAGCCCTTCGACGACTCCATGCCCGAGCTGTTAAAACGCGCCGGAATCCACACGCACCTGGTGAGTGACCACACCCATTACTGGGAAGACGGCGGCGCCACCTATCACGGACGTTATTCCACCTGGGAAAACGTGCGCGGGCAGGAGGGGGATCACTGGAAGTACGATCTGGATCCGTTAATCAATGAAAACACGGCGACAGAGCTTTCCATTCCGCAGATGCGGCAGTTCAAGGAAATGTACTGGAAGCAGGACGCAAAGAACCGCCGGGCCATCCCGGACGCAGCCCACAGCCCGCAGCAGCTGGTGTTCAACGGCGGACTGGACTTCATCGACACGAACCACGCCTACGACAACTGGTTTGTGCAGATCGAAGCCTTCGATCCCCACGAGCCCTTCTTTACCTTTGAGGAATACTTAAAGCTGTACGACATTCCGGACGTGGGCCGCGTCATTGACTGGCCCTGCTACGAGCCGGTGAAGGAAACCGACGCGGAAATCCAGCATATCCGCGCGCGCTACGCGGCGCTGGTTTCCCAGTGCGACGAGAATCTGGGCCGAGTGCTGGACAAAATGGATGAATACGACCTGTGGAAGGACACGATGCTTATCGTCAACACCGACCACGGCTTCCTTTTAGGAGAGCACGGATGGTGGGCCAAGAACGTGATGCCCTGCTTTGACGAGATCGTCCACACGCCGCTCTTTATCTGGGATCCGCGCAGCGGAGAATGCGCAGAGCGCAGGGAAGCCCTGGTACAGACCATCGACCTGGCGCCCACTCTTCTGGAGTATTTCGGATTGGACATCCCGAAGGATATGCAGGGCAAGGCGCTGCGCAAGACGGTGGAGAACGATACCCCCGTGCGCGAAGCCGCACTGTTCGGCTATTTCGGCAATCAGATGAACGTCACGGACGGGCGCTACGTGTACATGCGCGCGGCCAAAGACGAAGAAGCGCCCCTGTACGAATACACCCTGATGCCCACGCGGATGGTGGGCTTCATGGGGCAGGAGCTGCAGGGCGCGAAGCTTTCCGAGCCGTTGTCGTTTACCAAAGGCATGCCTGTTCTGCAAGTGCCCGGCGGCCCGACGGACCAGGCCACAAAGATGTACGGCGACCAGCTTTTTGATCTGCAGTCCGATCCGGGAGAAGAGCATCCTATGGAGGACGAAACCATCAAAGCACGGCTGACGGAGCAGATGATGCGGCTGATGAAAGAAAGCGACGCGCCGAAAGAACTGTTCGAGCGTATGGGGCTGGCCTTATGTTAGGCCCAAACGAACCAGATATACAGATAGCCTACTAATACCGCGATCAACGTATAAGGCACGCCGATGCGCATGAATTCCGGGAAGGAAACCTCGTGGTCTTCCTTGCGCAGCAGGCCCACTGCCGCGATGTTGGCGTAGTCGCCCAGCATGATGGAGGTGGTATCACCCACTAAGGTGGCTGCGCCCTGCAGGTTGGAGGAGACGGCGATGGAAAGGATCATTCCCACCGGATTGATTTTCAGCTTTTTGCAGATGGCCATGCCCACGGGA
>JAZPYY010000006.1:0-22043 GCA_045544375.1 Shuttleworthella sp. | reverse complement strand
GTTGATCATTTGGTTTGTCTTCCTAAGACCGCTTGGCCTCCGACTTGGAAATAATACTTCGCCTGTTCGTCGTCGAGGATGGATACGGGCGGGAGTACGCCGAATGCGTCAGCGGACAGGAAGATAACGTTCTCCGCGTCCGGACCTGCGGAAACAGGATTCACGATCTTCACGATCTTCTCAATATGCTCGATCGGATAGGAAACACGTGTATTCTCGGTCACGCTCTTGTCGGCGAAATCGATCTTGCCCTCAGCATCCACGGTAACGTTCTCTAACAGAGCGTCGCGGCGGATGGCGTCGTAGATATCCGGCTCGCTCTCTTTGGCCAGGTTGATAACCTTAGCATAGCAGCCGCCTTCGAAGTTGAAGACGCCGTTGTCGTCCCAGCCGTGCTCGTCATCGCCGATTAACAGACGCTTCGGATCGGTGGAAAGGGTGGTCTTGCCGGTGCCGGACAGACCGAAGAAGATGGCGGTGTTCTTGCCTTCCATATCGGTGTTGGCGGAGCAGTGCATGGCAGCAATGCCCTTTAACGGCAGATAGTAGTTCATCATGGAGAAGATACCCTTCTTCATCTCGCCGCCGTACCAGGTGTTTAAGATAACCTGCTCACGGCTGGTGATGTTGAAGGCGACGCAGGTCTCGGAATTGAGGCCGTAGTCCTTGTAGTTCTCAACCTTGGCCTTGGATGCGTTGTAAACAACGAAATCCGGCTCAAAGTTGGCCAGCTCTTCTTCCGTGGGCTGGATGAACATGTTCTTGATGAAATGTGCCTGCCAGGCCACTTCCATGATGAAGCGCACGGCCATGCGGGTGTCGGCGTTGGCGCCGCAGAAAGCATCCTGAACGAACAGACGCTTGCCGCAAAGCTCAGAAATGGCCAGCTTCTTCATGTCAGCCCAGGTGGCTTCGCTCATCTCGTGGTTGTCGTTCGGGTATTCCGGCGTGGTCCACCAGACGGTGTCTTTGGAGTTCTCGTCCATGACAATGTACTTGTCTTTGGGGGAACGGCCGGTGTAGATACCGGTCATAACGTTAACCGCGTCCAGCTCGGTGAGCTGACCCTTGTCAAAGCCTTCCAGCTCCGGCTTCATTTCCTCTTCAAACAGGAACTCGTAAGACGGATTGTGGATGACTTCGGTGGCACCGATAATGCCATATTTGCTTAGATCCAGATTGCTCATTGGTTTGTACCCCTTTCTACACAGGTGTTTTTTGGGATCGTGATCACATGCTACGGGAGAAATTTTACCATAAATGACCGGCAAAATACACGAAATTCCTGCAGATTCTTTGGAAAATTTTACGGTCAAATTGTACCCGATTTTGTGCACTATGCAAGCAGAACCGGATCCTCTCTCCTGCCGAAAAAGACAGGAAACAGGCCCGGTTCTTCATAAACGGATTAATGATGGAACAGACGCAGGCCCGTAAACGCCATCACCATGCCGTACTTATCGCAGGTTTCGATGACGTTGTCATCCCGGATGGAACCGCCGGGTTCGGCCACGTACTGCACGCCGCTGCGGTGTGCGCGCTCAATGTTGTCGCCGAAGGGGAAGAAGGCATCGGAGCCTAAGGAAACGCCGGTCAGCTGATCCAGCCAGGCGCGCTTCTCTTCCCGGGTAAACACCGCGGGCTTCTCCTTAAAGATCTTCTCCCAGGCACCGTCGGCAAGAACATCCATGTAATCTTCACCGATGTAAAGATCGATGGCGTTGTCACGATCGGGACGGCGGATGGTGTCTAAGAAGGGCAGGTTTAACACCTGGGGCGCCTGACGCAGCCACCAGTTGTCGGCCTTGGAACCGGCCAGACGGGTGCAGTGGATACGGCTCTGCTGACCCGCGCCGATACCGATGGCCTGTCCGCCCTTAACGTAGCACACGGAGTTGGACTGGGTGTACTTTAAGGTAATCATGGCGATGGCCAGATCGATCTTGGCGCTGTCCGGAAGGTCCTTGTTGGCGGTAACGATATTGCCGAAGAAGGCGTCGTCGATCACCAGCTCGTTGCGGCCCTGTTCAAAGGTAATGCCATATACCTGCTTGCGCTCTAAGGGATTGGGGGTGTACTCCGGATCGATTTCGATCACGTTGTAATTGCCGTTTTTCTTGGAAGAAAGGATGGCCAGGGCTTCCTCGGTATAACCGGGAGCGATGACGCCGTCGGACACTTCCCGCTTGATCAGCTTCGCGGTGGAAGCATCGCAGGGATCGGAAAGGGCAATGAAATCACCAAAGGAGGACATGCGGTCTGCACCGCGGGCACGGGCGTAGGCGTTGGCTAAGGGCGTCCACTCCATATCCATGTCTTCCACCCAGTAAATCTTCTTTTCCACGTCGGTTAAGGGAAGGCCCACAGCAGCGCCGGCGGGAGAAACATGCTTAAAGGAGGTGGCGGCCGCCATGCCGGTGGCACGCTTTAATTCCTTCACCAGCTGCCAGCCGTTAAAGGCGTCCATGAAGTTGATGTAGCCCGGCTTGCCGCAAAGCACACGGATAGGCAGATCGCTGCCGTCTTCCATGAAAATGCGGGAAGGCTTCTGGTTCGGATTGCAGCCGTATTTCAGTTCCAGTTCGTTCATGAAATTGTTCCTTTCCTTCGTATTTTTACTGATTGACATTGCAGATACGGGTCTCGTAGGTGCCGGAGGCGATGTCGATGTAGCGCACAAACAGGGAAACCTTGTTATCCGCGTTTAAAGCGTTCCACATCATCTCGGTCATGACGTCGATATCGTCGCAGACGTCCACGGGGGTGGGCTCTCCTTCAAAGCTGGGCAGCGGATTGCCGTCATGCTCGTAGGTGTGGATAAAGCGTCCCTCTCCTGCCTTGGGATGGGCATATTCAAAGGTATAGCGCAGGCACTGGTTGGGATCGCCGTTGTCACTCTTTAAAATGGAAAGAGCATATTCCATCAGGCCGCCCTCAATGGTCACCACACCGGAAATACGGGGGGTGTAGTTGGGAGGATCAGGCTCGAAGCAGCGGCTGCGCAGGGATTCTTCCATGGGCTCGCCCTTTTCCAGGCCTTCGTAGATGGTGTCAGTCTGGTCGCCGTTGGTCACAATGGTCTGATCGCCCAGCACCCGGACCGGTGCGTAAATGATCAGCGACGGATCCTCCAGCTTGGAGGGATCAAACGCCTCTGTGCGGATGCCTTCGCCTTCCTCCACAAAGACACGGTTGCGGCTGTTGCTGCTGCGGCCCATGATGAAATAGGCGATGACAGCCTTGTTTCCGTCCGATGTACGGCCAAGCACGATACCTCTGCCCGGATAGCTGTTCTGGGCAAGTTCCTGCTGCAGTGATTTACGTTCCATCCCATGCTCCTTCCTTGTATTATAAAAGAACAGTCAAACGCGGAAATCCTTTCATTTATAGGATTCCATGGAGATCCTTACAGATCACCGATCCGTGATCTCATCGTCGTACAAAAAACTGCCGTGCACATCTTACAACGAGCGCATAGTCCAGTCAATGGGCGATTCGCCACAAGAAATCAGAAAATCGTTGGCTTTTTTGAAATGACCGCAGCCGAAGAACCCGCGATAGGCTGACAGGGGACTGGGGTGAGGCGCTTCCAGCACCAGATGCTTCGGGTTGTGAAGCATGGTTGCCTTTCGGCGGGCAGGCGTGCCCCACAGCATAAAGACGATAGGGCGATCCTGTTCATCCAGAACCCGAATCACCGCATCCGTAAACTGCTCCCAGCCGATGTTGGCATGAGACGCAGCCTGATGGGCCCGGACGGTCAGCACGGTGTTTAACAGCAGAACGCCCTGATCCGCCCACTTTTCCAGACATCCGGATCTGGGCATATCACAGCCGAATTCATTATGGATTTCCTGATAAATATTCACCAGAGAAGGAGGGATTTCCACCCCTTCCCGCACGGAAAAGGCCATCCCGTGGGCCTGTCCCTCGTTGTGATAGGGATCCTGCCCTAAGATCACCACCTTCACCTTGGCCAGCGGCGTATGATGAAAGGCGTTAAAGATATCGTCCGCCGGCGGATAGATCCGGTAGTTCTGATACTCTTCCACCACCTTCTGATACAGACTGCGGTAATAAGGCTTTTTAAACTCCGGCGACAGGGCCGGAAGCCAGTCATTGGAGATTGCTGCCATAGGGTCCCTTTCGTACCGGAACACCCCGTCCGGCCAGATAGCTTTTCAGGTCACTGATTTCCATTTCCCGGAAATGAAACAGGGAAGCCGCCAAGGCCGCGTCCGCGTGGCCTTCGGTAAAGGCATCGTAAAAATGTTCCATGGTTCCCGCGCCCCCGGAGGCGATCACCGGTACATCCACGGCGTCAGCAATGGCCCGGGTCAGTTCCAGGTCGTATCCGGCCTTGGTGCCGTCTCCGTCCATGGAGGTAAGAAGAATCTCGCCTGCGCCTAAGGCCACCCCCTGTTTTGCCCATTCCACGGCGTCCAGACCCACGTTGATCCGTCCACCGTGCTTATACACGTCCCAGCCGCTTCCGTCCGGACGGCGGCGGGCGTCAATGGCCAGCACCACGCACTGGCGTCCGAATTTCTCCGCCAGTTCGGCGATGAGCTGGGGCCGCTCGATGGCGGAAGAATTCACCGAAACCTTATCGGCGCCTTCCTGCAGAATGCCCTTAGCGTCCTCTACACTGCGGATTCCGCCGCCCACGGTAAAGGGAATAAACACCCGGGAGGCCACAGCCCGCACCAGGTCCGTCACCGTATCCCGGTGGTCGGAAGAAGCCGTGATATCCAGGAACACCAGCTCGTCGGCGCCGCAGGCGTCATAAACCGCCGCCACTTCCACCGGATCGCCGGCATCGGTGAGATTGACGAAATTGACACCCTTCACCACACGGCCGTTATTGATATCCAGACAGGGAATAATTCTTTTTGTATGCATAACTGCTGCTTTCTTACCTCAGATCTCAAGAAACCGTTTCAGCATGGACAGACCCGCCGCCGAGCTCTTTTCCGGATGGAACTGGCAGGCAAACAGGTTGTCCTTTTCCACCGCCGCGTGAATGCAGGTAGAACCATACTGCGCCGTGGCTTTGACAATGGAGGGATCCTCTGCCTTCAGATAATAGGAGTGAACAAAATACACGTAGGGTTCGCTGCCGCAGTCTGTAAACATACGGCCGTCATTCTGCAGTTCCAGGGAATTCCAGCCCATGTGGGGCACCTTAATTCCAGGCTCGGAAGGAATCTTTACAATGCGGCCGTCCAACAGGCCAAGGCCCTTCACTCCGGGACTCTCTTCGCTTTCCTCAAACAGAAGCTGCAGGCCTAAGCAGATGCCCAAAAAAGGCGTTCCCTTAGAAACCGTATCTTTAATCACCGGTACCAGGTCATAGTCCACCAGATGCTCCATGGCGTCGCCAAAGGCGCCCACACCGGGAAGGATCACGTGGTCCGCCGATGCTATTTCATCCGCATTACGGGTGAGCACCGCCGGTTTCCCTAAAAACTCACAGGCGCGAAGGACGTTTCGCACATTGCCTGCATCATAATCAATTACCGCGACCATGGCGGTCCTCCTCTTCTATGCGTCAAAGGTCACCCAGAAGGTGACGCCGTCGTCATTGTTGACCACGCCGTACTGCTGCTGCATGTTTTCTGCCGAAGCCTTCACCAGGGAAAGACCGATGCCTGTTCCCCCGTATTCCCGGGAACGGGCTTTATCCACCTTGTAAAAATTATCCCACAGCCGTCCGATGCTCTCTTCGGGAATCGGGTCGCCGGTGTTGTACACACAGAACCGGTACCGATCCTTCTGACGGATGCCATAGAGACGGATCTTCTTTTCATTTTTTGAATAATGAATGGCGTTGGAAAGGTAATTGGATACGATCTGCTCCGTCAGGGATTCGTCGGCCCAGATATAGGTGCCGGGGGTAACGTCATTCTCAATGACGGCACCGTACTGTTCGGCTAAGATGGCATGGGAACGGACAATACCGCTGACGATCTCATACAGATCCAGACGCTCCATATCCACAGAGATATCGCCGTATTCCAGGGTATTTAAGGACACGATATCCTGCACCAGCCGGCCCATATGGCCCGCTTCGTCGTGGATGGTGGAAACGTATTCCCGCATGCTTTCTTCGTCCGAGGCCACGCCTTCCATCAGGCCTTCGGCATAACCGGAAATCACGGCGATAGGCGTTTTTAATTCATGGGAAACATTGGACAGAAACTCCCGGCGCATCTGCTCGTTCTTTTCCCGCCGTTCGATATCCCGCTTCAGATCACTGTTGGCGGTTTTCAGATTTTCAATGGTGCCTTTCAGCTCGTCGAACATGGCGTTCATATCGTTGCCCAGTTCGTCGATTTCGGCAATCTGACCCGACGGCTCGTATTTCGCATCAAAATCCAGATGTGCCATGCGCCTGGCCAGAACCGTCAGTTCCCGCACCGGCCAGGTGATGTAGCCCGCAATCAGAAACGACGCAAGAAGGCCCAGAATTATCATGGCCAGAGCGCCGTAAAACAGAAAACGGTTGGCGATATTGACACTGTCCTGAATGCCGGAAACCGCCGTGCGGATCAGGATAAAGTCACCGCCGGACAGGTTGCCCGAAAGCACCAGGTACGTACCGGAAATCCAGGGATCCTGCTGACGGAGGATCATATATTCATCCGTGGTTTCCAGCAGCGTGACCTCGTTTTCGTCCATGGTAAAGATGGTCTGACGCAGGCGGTCCACCATGCGCTCGTCATCGGCGGCAAAGGACAGCACCACGGAACCATCCGCCTTGGAAATGACGATGGACAGATTATTTCGGTCACACATCTGCTCAAAACGCAGCTGAAACTCCTGGGAAAGCAGCTCGTTGCGGGCACCGGCTGCATTCACCGCCTGGAAAGCCAGCCGCAGATCCTCCTGCTTTTTCACCTGGTAAAAACGGCTTAAGAGGGTGCTGTTCATCAGAAACAGCAGCACCAGAACCATGGTCATGGGGATAATGATTCCCGCAAAGATGTGGTTCCGAAGGCTTTTCCTGGGCGCCAGCAGCTGAAACCCGGCCTTATTACTCTTCATCCGAAACCTCAAACTTATAGCCCATGCCCCAGATCGTGTGAATGTATTTTCCCTTTTCCCCGATCTTGGCCCGAAGCTTCTTCACGTGGGTATCCACCGTGCGGGAATCGCCATAGTATTCGTAATCCCACACGCTGTTTAAAATCTTTTCCCGGGAAAGGGCAATGCCCTCGTTCCGAATAAAATAAGAAAGCAGTTCAAACTCCTTGACGGACAGCTGAATCGGCCGGCCGTCCACATCCGCCTGATGGGCGTCCACATCGATGTGAATGCCGCCGGCTCCTAAGGAATGAACCGATTCTCCGTCCTGCCCGGCGCGGCGAAGCAGCGCTTCCACCCGGGCAACTAAGATCTTCGGCGAAAAAGGCTTGGCGATGTATTCGTCTGCCCCGGCGGAAAAGCCGTGCAGTTCGTCGTCTTCATCTCCCTTCGCAGTGAGAAGAATGATCGGAACCCGGGACTGGGAACGGATCTCACGGCACACCTGATATCCGTCCATCTTCGGCATCATCACGTCCAGAATGATCAGTGAAATATCATTCTGACGGTAAAAGACGTCGATGGCCTCCTCGCCATCCGCAGCTTCCAGCACTTCATAACCGGCACGGATCAGGAAATCACGAACCAGTTTCCGAATCCGGCTTTCGTCATCCACAACCAGTATTTTTGCTCCCATTTTTTTCTCCCTTTTTAGCGCCTTTTGCGCATACATAATTATCATACCATATTTTAAAGAAAATGAATAAATAGAATCTGCCTGACGCAAAACAGATACAAAAGAGGCCAGCCTGATCGGCTGACCTCTCTGCTGGCGATATAATCAAAAAAACAGTCCGTATACGTGTTTGTATACGGACCGCCTAGTGGACCAGGCGGGAATCGAACCCGCGTCCAAAAATCCATCCCCTGTTCTTCTACGAGCGTAGTCTGTGCTTTGACATTCCCTTGGCCATACGATACGCAGACAATCTTATGACTTCAGTAGCTTCATGATACGCCCGACGGGGCAAAGCTTACCCGCCGTCGTTTCCTGCCTGGATGAAGCCCGTATCCCGGGATGCAGGTTCCCCGGGGCGGACTGCTGCTTAATTAAGCAGCGATGGCAACACGATTGTTTGCACTTAAAATTTAGGGTTGGAATTTAACGCATCCCGTGCGGCTCGCTTCCCCAGCTTCAAGATCCCTGTCGAAACCTTTACTGGCCCATATGAATAACACTATTTTAAACTGCGGATTTTGAAATCTCTCCGCGCTTCCCGCTCCACATCCTTTTTGGCGATGCTGGCCCGCTTGTCGTAGGCGTGCTTGCCTCGGGCGAGAGCGATTTTTACCTTGATCAGACTGCCGGAAAGATATACTTCCAGCGGAACGATGGTGACTCCCTGCTCTTTCACCTTCTGGTGCAGTTTGCGGATCTCCTGCCGATGCAGCAGTAGTTTTCTGGTGCGAAGAGGATCCCGGTTAAAGATGTTGCCCTTTTCATAGGGCGGAATGTGCATCTTTTTGATCCAGATTTCATCGTCCTTAATCTCAATCCAGGATTCCTTGATGGAACACTGCCCCATGCGAAGGGACTTCACTTCCGTACCGGCCAGCGCGATGCCTGCCTCAAAGGTATCCTCGATGAAATAATCGTGATATGCTTTTTTGTTGTTGGCAATCAGCTTGACGCTGCCCTTTGTACCCATAATACCACCAGAACAAAGTTACGGCCACGAAATCATCGTTTCGTGGCCGCACAAAATCAAATCTGTTTTACTGAAGGCTTCCGAGATTTAACAGGATGGAAAGCACGAAGAATGCAACCACCAGAATCGTCGTGATGCGAACAAGCATGCCCTCGCGGGAACGACCTTTGTTCTTGCCCCAGTAAGATTCGTTTGTGGAAGCCTGTCCGCTTAAGGATCCAAGGCCGGCAGATTTGCCTTCCTGGGAAAGAATGATCACAGACAGTGCCACACACACAGCGACCAGAAGAATCATCAGAATAATACGTAATACCTGCATGAAAATCTCCTTACCAAACCTACCACTTCAAAGAGCTGTTCTCTTCAACTTTGCAAGAATACCACAGCCTTTAAGAAATGTCAAATAAAAGATCTCCGGCGGGGAACCGGAGATCTTTTGAAGGATTATGCAGGAAACAATCTTCTGTTTTAGTATGCAACACCCTGAGCAAGCATGGCTTCCGCTACCTTTGCGAAACCGGCAATGTTGGCACCGGCCACCAGGTTGCCTTCGAGACCGTACTTCGCAGCAGCGTCGTAGGAGTTGTGGAAGATACCCACCATGATGTCATGCAGCTTGGCGTCGACTTCGTCGAAGGTCCAGTGCAGACGCTGGCTGTTCTGGCTCATCTCCAGCGCGGAGGTGGCAACACCGCCGGCGTTGGCAGCCTTGGCCGGTCCGAACAGAATGCCGGCTTCCTGGAAAGCAGCAACTGCTTCCGGAGTGCTGGGCATGTTGGCGCCTTCAACAACGGCCATAACGCCATTGGCGATCAGAGCCTTGGCGGACTCGCCGTCCAGCTCGTTCTGGGTAGCGCAGGGAAGGGCGATGTCGCAGGGGATGGTCCAGATGCCCTTGCAGCCTTCATGATACTCAGCGCCGTCTACGCGGTTGACGTACTCTTTGATACGTCCGCGCTCCACTTCCTTGATCTGACGAACCACGTCCAGGTTGATGCCGTTGGCATCATAGACATAGCCGTTGGAGTCGCACATGGCAACAACCTTGCCGCCCAGCTGGGTAGCCTTCTGGCAGGCATAGATGGCCACGTTACCGGAACCGGAAATAACAACGGTCTTTCCAGCGAAGGAATCCTGCTTCATGCACTTTAACATTTCGTCGGTGTAGTAGCAGACGCCGTAACCGGTAGCTTCGGTACGGGCTAAGGAACCGCCGTAGGTTAAGCCCTTACCGGTAAGAACGCCGGTGAACTCGTTGCGCAGGCGCTTGTACTGGCCATACAGATAGCCGATCTCACGGGCACCAACACCGATATCACCAGCCGGAACGTCGGTATCTGCGCCGATGTGCTTTGCCAGCTCGGTCATGAAGCTCTGGCAGAAACGCATGATTTCGCGGTCAGACTTGCCCTTGGGATCGAAGTCGGAACCACCCTTGCCGCCGCCGATGGGAAGGCCGGTCAGGCTGTTCTTGAAGATCTGCTCAAAGCCCAGGAACTTAATCACGGAAAGGTTCACAGACGGGTGCAGACGAAGGCCGCCCTTGTACGGTCCAATGGCGGAATTGAACTGGACACGGTAACCGCGGTTCACCTGAACCTTACCATTGTCGTCCACCCAGGATACGCGGAACATGATGGTACGCTCCGGCTCCACGATACGCTCGATGATGCCTTCTGCTTCAAGGCGGGGATCCTGAGCAACAACGGGCTCTAAGGATTCCAGCACTTCGCCGGCGGCCTGAAGGAATTCCTTCTGCTCCGGATTGCGTGCGCAAAGGCCATCGTAAACCTTCTGAAGATATGCACTCTTAAACTCCATGGATTAGCTCCTTTCCTGTGCCTGACTTTTTCACGTCAAAGCGTTAAATGATTTTCACATCCCGCACATTATAATACAAAGGAAACGCCGTAATCAATGAAAACTTGCGGTTTTCACAATCACGATTCTTCATATCTGTTATTCTTTGATGTTATAACCCACGGAGACTATTACAGCCGTTGGTTATACCATGGAGACAAAAGTGACAGGCACTTTTGTCTCCATGCCTGCCGTTATAATGTCTCTGCAAGATGTATGATTTCGGGGAGACAAAAGTGCCTGTCACTTTTGTCTCCCCATTTCTTCCTTTTACTCCACCTCAAAGATGGCTTCGATTTCCACCGGTACATCCATGGGCAGCTGATTGATGCCCACAGCGGTACGGGCATGCATGCCGGCCTCACCTAAAACGTCCACCAGCAGGGAAGACGCGGCGTTGGTCACGATGTGCTGACGGTCAAAACCGGTTTTACTGCTGATAAACGCCTGCACCTTAACCACGTTCTTCACCCGATCCAGGTCGCCCAGGCAGCCCTTTAAGGCAGCAAACATATTGATGACGCACTGACGGGCGCACTCCTCGGCCTGCTCTTCCGTCACGGTATCGCCCACCTTGCCGGTGTACAGGGGCTTGCCTTTCTTCACCGGAATCTGACCGGCCAGGAACACCAGATTGCCCACCTGCTTCGCCGGAACATACATCGCAGCCGGTGCAGAACCTGCGGGAAGCTCGATCCCAAGCTCCTCAATTCTCTTTTCGATTTTCATAATACACCACTTTCTTATAAAGAATTCACCTAGTTTAATATACGCTCTCACATCTCCATTTTAATCCGAGACGCATTTTCGCATTCGATTAAACATTTATCTCCGCCTTCACGCCCAGCAGCTCGGCATTCTGCGCCAGCAGCGGACGTACCACATCCTCTAAATACCGCGTCACCTGATAGGGTGCCCGGCCCACATAACGAGCGGGATCCATGCCGGCTTCCAGTTCTTCCTTGGTCAGCGGGAATACCGGATCATCCGCGATCAGGGACAGCAGTTCGTTGTCCTTGCCTTCTTCTTTCACGCGGCGGCCGGCTTCCATGGACAGTTTGCGGATTTCCTCATGCAGTTCCTGACGGTTGCCGCCCTGCTTCACCGCATCCATCATGATGTTTTCGGTGGCCATGAAGGGCAGCTCGCTGCGCAGACGCTTTTCGATAACCTTGGGATATACCACCAGGCCGTCCACCACGTTTAAGCACAGATCCAGAACGCCATCGGTGGCTAAGAAGCCCTCGGCGATGGACAGGCGCTTGTTGGCGGAATCGTCTAAGGTGCGCTCAAACCACTGGGTGGCGGAGGTGATGGCCGGATTTAAGGCGTCGATCATCACATAGCGGGACAGAGACGCAATACGCTCGCTGCGCATGGGATTGCGCTTGTAGGCCATGGCGGAAGAACCGATCTGATTCTTTTCGAAGGGCTCTTCGATCTCCTTTAAGTGCTGCAGCAGACGGATGTCGTTGCTCATCTTGTGAGCGCTGGCTGCAATGCCCGCTAAGATGTTGGTCACGCGGGTATCCACCTTACGGGAGTAGGTCTGACCGGACACCGGATAGCAGGCGGTAAAACCCATCTTCCTGGCGATGGTGGGATCAATTTTGTCGATGATCTCCTGATCGCCGTCAAACAGCTCCTGGAAGCTGGCCTGGGTACCGGTGGTTCCCTTGCTGCCTAACAGTTTCAGGCTTCCCACCACGTAGTCCAGATCCTCCAGGTCCATCATGAATTCCTGCAGCCACAGGGTGGCGCGCTTGCCCACGGTGGTGGGCTGGGCCGGCTGGAAATGGGTAAAGGCCAGGGTGGGCAGATCCTTGTAGCGGTCGGCAAAATCCGCCAGCAGAGCAATGACGTTCACCAGCTTTTTGCGGATCAGAAGCAACGCGTCCCGCATGATAATGATGTCGGTATTGTCGCCGACGTAGCAGCTGGTGGCACCCAGATGAATGATGCCCGCCGCTTTGGGACACTGCTGTCCGTAAGCGTACACGTGGCTCATGACGTCGTGGCGCACTTCCTTTTCCCGGGCCCGGGCCACATCGTAATTGATGTCGTCCACATGGGCACGCAGCTCGTCAATCATCTCCTGGGTAATGACGGGCTTGCCATCCTGGGAAAGGCCCAGTTCCATTTCGGTTTCCGCTAAGGCGATCCAGAGACGGCGCCAGGTGGAAAACTTCTTGTCCTGGGAAAAGATATACTGCATTTCCTTGCTGGCGTAGCGCTCGGAAAGCGGACTGATGTAACGGTCTGTGCTCATGTTTCTCTCCTGTCTAAAATCGGATGGGCAGGCTATGCCGCCCATCCGAAGGAAAAGCCGGTCTGCTTATGCCTGGAATTTCTCTCCGGTCAAAAGCTCATAGGCTTCAATATACTTTTCAATGGTGCGGTCAATGACATCCTGGGGAAGCAGGTAGTCGCTGTCCGGATTGGCCTTCAGCCAGTCACGCACAAACTGCTTATCGAAGGACGGCTGGCTCTTGCCGGGCTCATAGCCTTCCACCGGCCAGAAACGGGAGCTGTCGGGAGTGAGCATTTCGTCGGCTAATACCACATTACCCTCTTCGTCTAAGCCAAACTCAAACTTGGTATCGGCAATGATGATACCGCGCTCCCGGGCGTAATCAGCGCACTTTTTGTACAGCGCCAGGGTGCAGTCGCGGATCTGGGCGGCGTAATCGGCGCCCTTGCCGGGATACAGCTTCTCTAAGATTTCCACAGAATCCTCAAAGGTAATGTGCTCGTCATGCAGACCGATTTCCGCCTTGGTGGTGGGGGTATAAATGGGCTCCGGCAGCTTGTCGGATTCCACTAAGCCTTCCGGCAGAGCAATGCCGCACACGGTACCGTTCTTCTGATAGCTGGCCCAGCCGGTTCCGGTGATGTAGCCGCGGACGATGCACTCGATGGGAAGCATGGACAGCTTTCTGCACATCATGCTCTTGCCGGCATATTCCGGGCTCTGGAAGAACTCGGGCATATCCGCCGGATCCACGGAAACCATGTGGTTCGGAACGATGTCGGAGGTGTAATCAAACCAGAAGCGGGACATCTGGGTTAAGATTTTGCCCTTGTTTACGATCTTGTTCTTTAAGATCACGTCGAACGCGGAAATGCGGTCGGTGGCGACCATTACGATATTCTCGCCGCAGTCATAGACCTCACGGACTTTGCCTTCCTTCATGGGTTTCATTGGAATGTTTCCTCCTTTTCCAGTTTTCCGCGGACTCGTGCTGCTCCTTCTTGGGCAATCGCGTAGCCCTGTTCCTTCGCCAGCTGATAATAAACGTAAGCCGTCCTGTAATCCTGCTCTACGCCGTATCCGTTTTCGTACAGATAGGCCAGATTAATCTGCGCGGGTCCATAGCCCTGCGCGGCGGCGCGTTTCTGATAATAAACTGCCTCTTCGGCATTAAAAGCAGTCCCTCGGGCGTTAAAATACATGCAGCCCAGCTGGTTTAATGCCGGGGCATAATCCTGATCCGCAGCCCGCTCGTACCATTCCCAGGCAGATTCCGCATTGGCTTCCATGCCCAGGCCCTTTTCATGAAGCATTCCGGTATAATACTGGGCCGGTGCGTAATTCTTTTCCGCAGCAATCAGGAAATAGAACAGAGCTGTAGTCCAGTCCTCTTCTGCGGCGTAACTTAAACCCAATCGGGTGTTGGCCTCATTCACCGCCCACTGATCCGTGGGATCGAGCACCTCCGTGGCTGCGGCCCGCTGATAGTACTGCCGCGCCTGAAGGGGGTCTTTGGTATACAGCCATCCGGTATCCAGGCAGATGCCCTTCATCAGAAGGCCATCTCCGTTTTCCGCCCGGACAGCCCGTTCCAGGCGGCCGCGAAGAGCAAATACACCCACATTCGATACATCCGATTCATCCGATGCGGTCGTATTCTCGCTCGTATCTTCAGTGTAAAAGTCCTCTGTAACAGATTCCCCGGGAAAATGCGCCTGTTCCCATCGGATCAGACCAACATCACCTTCCACATCTCCCCGCTCGGAGGCCAGGGAAAACCAGTATCGGGAGGGATAAATCCAGGTATCATTCCAGGGAAAAGGCTCGTCCTGATCGGTGTTCATATAGTAATATCCCAGCTGTACCATGGCCGGGGCGTAATCCAGCTGCGCCGCCGTCGTATACCATTGGAAAGCCTCCTGAAGATTCTGATCCCGATCCAGACCGTAATCATACCGAAGTCCAAGAATATAAGCTGCCACGGGATCGCCGTCGTAGCTTAGAATCTGCAGGCGTCCGTCCTCCATGGTCCACCGGCTGTCTTCTGTCAGATTCTCTGCCCGGACGGACAAAGAACAGGAAAGAATCACAACCGATAGCAGAAGCAGACACATCATGCGCCCGGAGGAATACCGCAGATGGTGCATCACTTTTTTATTCATCAGGAATGCCCCTTCCATGCTGTATTTGGAACTTCGATATCATAACATAAAAAACGGGCACAGGAAAGCACCCGTGCCCGCCGGCGCTGTAGAAATTACAGCGTAAAATCTTATTTATAGCATACGATTTTGCCAAAATCAGCCTTTAAGGAAGCGCCGCCCACCAAGCCGCCGTCGATGTCGGGTTTCGCGAACAGAGACGCAGCATTGCCGGCATTGACAGATCCGCCGTACTGGATGCGGATTTCTTCCGCCGTAGCATCGTCATAGATCTCGGCGATGCAGGCACGGATCGCTGCGCAGACTTCTTCCGCCTGATCGTCCGTGGCGGTCTCGCCGGTACCGATAGCCCAAATGGGCTCATAGGCGATAACGGTCTTTGCTGCGTCGGCAGCAGCCACATCCTGGTAAGCGATCTTGATCTGCATGCGGATCCAGTCAAGATAGATGCCCTGACGGCGCTGGGTCAGCGTCTCGCCGCAGCAGATGATGGGAGTAAGGCCGTGAGCGATGGCGGTTTTTACCTTCTTGTTCACGGTTTCGTCGGTCTCGGCAAAATACTCTCTGCGCTCGGAATGGCCGATGATTACATATTCCACACCGGCGTCGGTGAGCATGTCTGCAGAGATTTCACCGGTATAGGCACCCTTCTCCTCGAAGTACAGGTTCTCAGCGCCCACTTTGATGTTGGTGCCGGCGACGGCTTCTTTTACCGGAATGATGTCGATGGCGGGAACGCAGAATACCACGTCCACTTCGTCATTGGCTACCAGCGGAATCAGCTCTTTGCAAAGGGCAACGGCCTCGCTGGGGGTTTTGTTCATTTTCCAGTTGCCGGCAATAATCTTCTTACGTGCCATGGAATCCTCTTTTCTAAACCGGGCGGCCTTAAAACCGCCCGGACCTGTTTGCCTGAAAATGCAACAAACGTTACATTTCGCTGGAATCGAAAAGCTGCCGTTTAAGGCCGCCCCTCTTTATTTGTCGTTAGCCGCAGCAACGCCCGGAAGCTCCTTGCCCTCAAGGAATTCAAGGGAAGCACCGCCGCCGGTGGAGATGTGGCTCATCTTGTCGCCAAAGCCCATCTGGTTTACAGCTGCAGCGGAATCACCGCCGCCGATGATGGTGGTGGCATCGGTGTCGGCCAGAGCCTGAGCAACAGCTAAGGTACCCTTGGCCAGGATCGGGTTCTCGAACACGCCCATGGGTCCGTTCCAGACAACGGTCTTCGCGGTCTTTACGGCCTCAGCATACAGCTCGGCGGTCTTCGGTCCGATATCGCAGGCTTCGCGATCAGCCGGCATATCTTCGGAAGCATACACTTCCACTTCCACCGGAGCATCGATGGGGTTCGGGAACTCAGCGATGGTCACAGCATCAACGGGAAGCAGCAGCTTCTTGCCCAGCTTCTCGGCCTTTTCCATCATTTCCTTGCAGTAATCCAGCTTGCTGTCGTCCACAAGGGATTTGCCGATTTCCATGCCCTGCGCCTTTAAGAAGGTGTAGGCCATACCGCCGCCGATGATTAAGGTGTCGCACTTCTCCAGCAGGTTGTTGATAACGTTCAGCTTATCTGCAACCTTCGCGCCGCCTAAGATGGCTACGAACGGACGAACCGGATCTTCCACGGCGTTGCCCAGGAAGTCGATTTCCTTCTGCATCAGGTAACCCACAACAGCGGTGTCTACCAGAGAGGCAACACCAACGTTGGAGCAGTGAGCACGATGAGCGGTACCAAAAGCGTCATTTACGAAAACGTCGCACAGAGAAGCCAGTTCCTGGGAGAAGGCTTCGCCGTTCTTCGTCTCTTCTGCGCGGTAACGGGTGTTCTCTAAGAGGATCACATCGCCGTCCTGCATGGCTTCCACAGCCGCACGGGCATTGGGGCCAACCACTTCCGGATCCGCAGCGAACTTGACTTCCTGGCCTAAGAGCTCGGAAAGACGGGCAGCAACCGGAGCTAAGGAAAGCTCGGGCTTCGGCTCACCCTTCGGCTTGCCTAAGTGAGAGCAAAGGATCACCTTGCCGCCGTCGTTGATCAGCTTCTTGATGGTGGGCAGAGCGGCCACCAGACGGTTTTCGTCGGTGATTTTGCCTTCCTTCAGCGGTACGTTGAAGTCGCAGCGGCAAAGAACGCGCAGGCCTTTGACATTAATGTCATCAACAGATTTTTTGTTCAGTCCCATGGGAGGACTCCTTTCTTACGCAAAACATGCGTCAAACAGATAGAATTAGTCCCTTATCAAAGAAAGGTTCGGTCCGAAGACCGAACCTTTGGGGTTGATTATGAGGAAAACCTCTCTCCGGTCAAAACCGCTTCGGAAATTACTTGTTTAAGAACTTCGCGAAGTACTTGATGGTCTTGCACATATTGGAGGTGAAGGAGTTCTCGTTGTCATACCAGGAAACAACCTGAACTTCGGTCTTGCCTTCGCCAGCCGGAACAACCATGGTCTGGGTGGCATCGAACAGAGAACCGTAGGTCATGCCAACGATATCCTTAGATACGATCATGTCCTCGTTGTAGCCGAAGGAATCATCGGCAGCAGCCTTCATGGCGGCATTGATTTCTTCCTTGGTCACCACGCCGTTAACAACAGCGGTCAGGATGGTGGTGGAACCGGTCGGAACCGGAACACGCTGAGCGGAGCCGATGAGCTTGCCGTTCAGTTCCGGAACAACCAGGCCGATGGCCTTCGCAGCACCGGTGCTGTTGGGAACGATGTTCTCTGCGCCGGCACGGCCGCGGCGCTTGTCACCCTTGCGGTGCGGGCCGTCAAGGATCATCTGATCGCCGGTGTAAGCGTGAATGGTAACCATGATACCGGACTCGATCGGCACCAGGTTGTTAAGAGCCTTAGCCATGGGAGCTAAGCAGTTGGTGGTGCAGGACGCTGCGGAGATGATGTCATCATCAGCGGTCAGGGTCTCATGGTTGGTGTTGTAAACGATGGTCGGAAGGTCATTGCCGGCCGGAGCGGAAATAACAACCTTCTTGGCGCCGGCATCGATGTGAGCCTGGGCCTTTGCCTTGGAGCAGTAGAAACCGGTGCACTCTAAGACAACGTCAATGTCAAGATCTTTCCAGGGAAGCTTGGAAGCATCGGCCTCTTTGTAGATTTCGATCTCGCTGCCGTCAACGATGATGCTGTGCTCGGTGCAGGACACCAGGTCAGCCTTCGCATAACGACCCTGAGAGGAATCGTACTTCAGAAGATAAGCAAGCATGTCAGGGCTGGTCAGATCGTTGATCGCAACAATCTCAAAACCCTCAGCCTGGAACATCTGGCGAAACGCCAGACGGCCGATACGTCCAAATCCGTTAATTGCAACTCTTACCGCCATGTTCATTTCCTCCTATTGAATAAAGGTCAATATGTGCGGCATGCAATGCAGTAAATTCCACGCCGCATTTCGAAACTATTGTATCGAATCGGGCACCTGAATTCAAGAGGGAAACGAGGGGATTGTCACAAAAATATCGGAGGAAAATCAGACGTGCTACTCTTCTGCCCGATTTAGCTCTTCCAGCACCGCAAGATAGACTTTCCTTATCTCTTCTCCGCCCATGGATGCCAGCGCATTCAGGGTCATTTTCTGCATAAATTCCATATGCAGCTGATCTGCTGCCCCCGGGATGCGATTATTTAACGCTTCGGCAAAAGCCGGATTTGCAGACAATTCTTCGATGGTGGAATCCATGGTATATTTTCGGGGTTCACAGCGAAAATCCGTATCATAGACATAGGACCACAAACCGCTTCCCAGCAGTTTTTCCTCTCCCGTCACGGGAAGAACGAGCACCGCCTGGGTATTCACCGGCACCGTAACGTCTACGGTCACATGACCCTGGTGACAGGTGCATCTGCAGGAGGCAGGTCCAAAGGGCGTCTTTCGAAAGACGCTTACCTCTGTCAGTCCCTCCGTCAGCCGGGGTTCGAAATGGATGCGGCCATATCCGGGTTCTGCAGGGCGGATTCCTCCCAGTTCGCCGATCATCCAGCTTCCGATGGCACCGAAGGAATAATGGTTAAAGCTGTTCATGCCGCTCTCGTCAAAGGTTCCGTCGGCATGCATGGAATCCCAGCGCTCCCAGATGGTGGTGGCCCCCAGTTTCACTTCGTTCAGCCACCCCGGAAAGGCTTCGTTTAACAGCAGTTTTCCCGCCAGATCATGTCGTCCGTACAACGAAAGCGCCTTTACCAGGTAGGGGGTTCCGATAAATCCGGTGGTGATGCGGTTGTTTCGTTTTGACAGATGATTGGCCAGGGTGTCCACCAGCACCGGCACGTGTTCCGGTTTTGCCAGGCCAAAGCAAAGGATCAAAGAAAGTGCGGTCTGGGTCTCGGTGACACAGCGGCCCTTAGCCGTAATATACTCGCTGCGGAAACCTTCCCGGATCTGCTCCGCCAGGGTATGGTATTCTCTGTCGTCTTCTTCATATCCAAGGATCCGGGCGCTTTCGGCCAGAATCCAGGTACTTTCGTAGTAAAAGGCCGTGGAAATCAGATACACATCCGTTGATCCGCTCATGCCCTTGCCTTCTTCCCGATCCATAGCCAGCCAGTCGCCCCGCTGGTATCCGGCCTTGTGCAGATGATCCGGGGTTTCCGTTCGCCGCATCCATTCCACCCAGGCCTTCATGCTCTCATACTGGGCCCTTAAAACCGCCGGATCTCCGGAATGCAGGTACACTGCCCATGGAACCAGGGTGCAGGCATCTCCCCAGACCGCGCTCCCGCCGCAGGGGGTTTCCGGAGGCATCAGGATATTCGGTACCGTATCCGGAAGCCCGAATCGAACACTCTGCTCGCTGGCCAGATCTGCCAGCCACTTGCGGTAAAAAGCATAGGTATCCCGCAGCTGAGAGGCCGTGTCCGCAAAAATCGCCGCGTCCCCGGTCCACCCCAGCCGTTCGTCCCGCTGGGGGCAGTCGGAAGGAATATCCACAAAGTTATCCCGCATGCTCCAGTTGATATTCTCCCACAGGCGGTTGACCAGCGGTTTGGAACAGGCAAAGGATGCGGTTTCTTTCAGATCCGAGTGCATCACGCAGGCAGTAAAGGCCGATAAATCCGGATGTTCTCCCATCCCCTCCACGGACACATAACGGAACCCATGAAAGGTAAACTTCGGACGGAACACCTCCGGCTTTCCGGAACAGATAAAGGTATCCGTGGCCCGGACCGTGCGCAGATTTGTGGTATAGAAATTCCCGTCCTGATCCAGAACCTCCGCGTGGCGCAGTACGATCTTCCGGCCCCGTTCTCCGCAGACAGACAGTTCCACCACCCCCGACAGATTCTGGCCGAAATCCAGCACCGTTTCACCCTTGGGGGTATGAATCAGGGAAATGGGAGGCTTACGTTCCGTAACCCGTACACAGGGGGCTGCCTGGGGAACCAGACGGCTGTTGTCCATGCCTTCATAGATCCGAACCGGTTTTGTCTGTGCCGGCTCTGCCGTCCGGTCAATGGTTTCTCCGTGGTACAGTTCGGCAAAACGCACCTCACCGGTGGTATAGAACCAGTTTTCGTCCGAGCAGATCACCGTTTTCTGTCCGCGAACATCCACCAGATGCAGTTCCGCGAAGGCCGCCACTGCATCTCCGTAAAAATGATTCTTTCCCTCGCCGTTTAAGTATCCGGCCCACCACCCCGGCGCCACCGTCATCTCCAGGCGGTTTTCTTCCTGAAGCAGAGACGTCACGTCATAGGTCTGATACTGAATGCGTTTGCGGTAATTTGTCCAGCCGGGCGAGAGCAGATCCTCTGAAACCCGCTGACCGTTCAAACGGGCTTCATACACGCCGCAGGCGGATACGTATAACATGGCAGACCGGATGTGAGGCGCCCAAAACCGATGAAAGAAAACCGGAACCTCTTCATCTGCCGTAATCCATTTTGCATGCAGGGATTCCGGAGCCGTGGTGAAAAAGGTATCCGCCTCCGCCCTCTGACCATAGTTATCCGTAACGCTTAGATGAACCTCAAAACGGGTTTCTTCAGGCAGCGCCGGGCCTTCGTAAACCACCGCATTGCTTTGTCCAGCTCCCTGCTGGGTATAGCCGCCGATGGTCAGCGTGTACGCTGTCTGTACCACATTCCGTTTGTCGCTTTCCAGAACCCAGGAAAACACCGGTGTTTCATCAAGACTAAAAAGACAATCTCTGTGATTCACCGTCAGTTCTGTAATTCGAAGCATGATCGTAACCCTTTCTTTTCGACAGATCGTAATCCATTCATTTGCGACACTTCGTTGCAAATCTTATACAGCAAATCTATAATGGAACGAAACGGGAAACAATCCGCAGATCCTGCGGTCCTGCTGTTTCTGCAACAGATCTCGGAAACTGTGGATGACAGGCCCCGATTCAAAAGAAATGGAGAAAACGCCATGAAAACCGATCATCGCGCCATGTACACTCAAAAAGTCATCACAGACTGCTTCTTTGAACTTCTGGAAAAAATGCCGGTGAACCGCATTTCGGTGAAGGCCATCTGTGAAATGGCCGAGATCAACCGCTCCACCTTTTACCGGCACTATCTGGATGTGTATGATCTGCTGGAGAAAACGGAGGACTATTACCTGAACGGTTTTATCCGTTATTCCCAGGAAACCCAGACCATCGAAGAAGCTTTGGAGGTCATGCTTGTGCAGGCTGGCCGGACCGACAGCCGGTTCTTTTTACTGATGTCTCCCAACGGCAGCGGTCACTTTATCCAGCGGATTTACGAGGCCGCCTATGCGCGGTATCAGGATGGTTTTGCGCGCCGTTATTCCCGTCTGCCGGAATACAAACGGCGCTGGGTCTTCCTTTTTCTGGCCACCGGCGCCATCCAGATCGTACAGGACTGGCAAAAAAGCGGCATGAAAGAGTCCGTGGGTGAGATCGTCTCCCTCATTACCGCTTTAGATGAACAGGTGTTATCTGCCAATCTTCAGTAACTTCATCATTTCTTCGCTCAAAAGTATCGCTCCCCCCCCCCCCCCGGGGGGCGGGGGGGTGGGGGTTTTGGGGGTGGAACATTTTTT
>JAZPYY010000005.1:0-25012 GCA_045544375.1 Shuttleworthella sp. | reverse complement strand
GCGGAGAAGGAGGGATTTGAACCCTCGCGCCGCTATTAACGACCTGCACCCTTTCCAGGGGTGTCCCTTCGGCCAGCTTGGGTACTTCTCCGAATGGAAGATGTGTTTATTGAGCGTTCTTCCTCTGCTCTGTTCAGTTGTACGAGGCACCGCCCCGAGCGGAGAGAGTGGGATTCGAACCCACGCGCCCTTTCGGACAAACGGTTTTCAAGACCGCCTCGTTATGACCGCTTCGATATCTCTCCGAATCCGCGAATAGACCACGTTCGGGAGTGACCATCTCTCGCGGGCACGCAAAGTATTCTAACACAGAGCAATTCTGTGTGTCAACTCCCCTTTTTCACAAATTCAGGCCCAAAACTATCCGGCAGCAGTTCTCCTAAGGTCATTCGCCTTGTCTGGACGATTTCACCGTCCTCTCCGAAGGCCGCCAGAAGGATCGAAAAGGCCTGGGGATCGGCAAATTCCCGCAGCACCTGTCGGCACACGCCGCAGGGCGGACATAGTTCCGCGGGCATCCGGCCGGCGGGCCCGCCCACAATGGCAATTTTTTCGAATCGGCGGTTTCCGGCGCTTACGGCATTTGCCGCCGCGGTGCGTTCCGCGCAGATGGAGGGCCCGAAGGCCGCATTTTCCACGTTGCAGCCGGTGTGGATGCTGCCGTTTTCACACAGCAGTGCCGCGCCCACGGAAAATCCGGAATAGGGGGAATAGGATAGATCCCGGGCTTTCAGCGCCTGAAAGACCAGTTTCTTCTCCTCTTCCGTAAGCTGAAAATCCTGCTTCACCTGACGTTCTCCTCCAACAAATCCGAATGTCTGCCCTTTTCTGGGAGGACAGCTTCCATTCGCAATGGCTATCCCTTTTTCTGCCGCATTCGATTATTTCTTAACCTCCGGAAAGGCGGATTCCTCCGCCCTTCCGGAAATAATGGCAGGATTTACGATGATCTTCCCTGTCTTTACAGTTCAATCTTTGCCAGATCCGCGTACAGCGCATCCAGCTTCGCCTTCAGTTCGTTGGCGTCCGGAATGTTGCCAATCAGCTGTCTTGACAGCAGCGGACCCAGTTTTTCGTTGGACATCAGTTTCAGATGCTCGCCTACGCCGGCCGCCAGTTCAGGAATATGGCGGGCTAAAACCGCTGCCGCTTCTTCGTTGAACAGCACGTCTCCCAGGGTAGAATCCTCTCCCAGCACGTAGGGATTCTGGCCCAGAATCTTTACGTCGAAGGATTCCAGGATCTGCTCGCTGTCTAAAGCCACATGGACTTTCGTCTTGCCCACCGGCGTCACCAGCCCCTTCTGGGGATCAAACACTTCCAGGTCGCTTTTGCGCATCACCAGTTCGGCCACGGTTTCCTCTCCCGGAGCCAGGGTCACCTTGGCATAGGCTTTCAGTTCCTTTTCCGGCATGGGAATGCGGTCTTTCGAACGGGACAGATACAGCTGCACCACTTCCGAGCCGCTGCGGCTGCCGGTATTCTTTACGCGGACACGCACCGTAAAAGTGTCCTCCTCGCGGATATCCCAGGTCTCATCGCAGGGAATCGGCTCAATTTCAAAATCGGTGTAGCTTAATCCGTATCCGAAGGGATACCGGGTGGGCAGTTCCTTAGCGTCATACCAGCGGTAGCCCACAAAAATGCCTTCGCTGTAGTAGACATCCTCGTATTCACCCACCGGATAGGGGGAGGCCGGAGAATCCTGCAGTTTCACCGGGAAGGACACTGGCAGACGGCCGGCGGGCTCGGCGGCTCCGTACAGCACGTCGGCGCAGGCTTTTCCGCCCATGCAGCCCGGCACAAACAGCACCAGCAGGGCATCCGCATCCGCAATCCAGCTTTGCACGTCGATGGGCGCGGCCACGTTTAACACCACCACCGTCTTTTTGCCGGCGGCTTTGGCTTCCTGAAGAACCGAGGCGATCTGCTCCTGATCGGCCTTGTCTAAATCCATAGAGGGACGGTCTGCGTTCTCGCCGCCCTCGGCGCCGGCCACAAATACCACGGTGTCGGCTTCGGACAATTCGGCGTCATATACGGAAACTCCCAGTTTCGCAGCCTCGTCATAGACGTTGGAATGCAGGGATGTGTACACGAAGGTGGATCCGCTGCCGCACTCCATGGTATTCTTTGCCCGGCTGCCGTAGAACGCCGTCTTCTCCCCCGTGGAAAGGGGCAGGGCATCCGCCTCGTTTTTCAGAAGCACCATACCGTCCACTACGGTGTCATAAGCCGTTTTTAAAATGGCGGGCTGATCATATTCCATGGGAACCGCTGCCTGAACTTCCTTCTGCCACAGAATCAGGCGAAGGATGCGGCTGACAGCATCGTCCACCCGGGCAAGATCCAGAGTGCCGGCCTTCACCGCCGCCACGATATCCCCGGGATCGCAGGGGCTGGGTCCATGCAGCACCAGATCCATGCCGGCGTCCACAGCCTTGTCATTTTCTCCGGTCACGGCGCCCCAGTCGCTGACCACAATGCCGCTTAAACCCCACTCCTCTTTCAGCCATTCGGTCAGGGTTTCTTTATTATAGGAAGAAAAGGTGCCATTTACCGCGTTGTAGGCGCTCATGACGGCCTTCACATCCGCTTCCTTGACGGCGGCCTCAAAGCCCTTGGCGTACAGTTCCCGCATGGTGCGCCTGGATACATGGGTGTCCTTTGTCTGCCGGCGGGTTTCCTGATTGTTGCACAGATAGTGCTTCGCACAGGCAGCGGATCCCACGCTTTGCATGCCCCGGATGTAGGCGGACGCCGTCCGGCCCACCAGGATGGGATCTTCGCCGTACATTTCATAATTGCGGCCGCCCAGAGGATCCCGGACGATGTCCACGTTGGGTCCCAGACACACGTCCACATGGGACGCGCGCATTTCTTCACCGGCGGCTCTTCCCAGCGCGTAGGCCTGCGCCTCGTTAAATCCGGCGCCGATGTTGACCCCGGAGGGGAAGGACACAAAGGAGCCCGCCGGATTCTGGCGGTTTTTCAGATATCTGCAGAAACCTTCCTTTAAGGGATCGCCGGCGCACATGGCTTCCCGATCTTCCGGTTTTGCCGTGATCACGCTCTGCAGTTCCACGAAGGGATTGCCCGCCGGACGCTTCGGCGCGGCGCCCTGCTCCTTGGACGCAGCCGCAGCCCGTTTCATCATCTCCAGCAGAAAATCCAGAATGATGTGCGTACCGTTGGCTCCGGTGGCGCCGTCCGCTAAGATGATGGACGGAATGTCCATATCCGGAATGGCATAGGACGGACACGGGCCTGCCGCGATCAGCATGTTTGCCTTCTCTTCCAGTGTCATGTCTGCAAGAACCGCAGAGATGGATGCTTCGTTCGTCAGTTTTGCGCGCATGTGCTTCCCCTTTCAAATCTTCCCGCTTATTTTTTCTGTTTTTTTCTCCTTCAGTTTCATAGTCATCCGCTGCCGAACCCGGTTTTGCTGTGGGCGGATCGGTTTTCCTTACTTCTGCCGCATCTGCAGCACACGTTCCGCAAAAACCAGGTCCTCCGGCGTTGTCACTTTTATATTATCATAATTGCCCTCAATCATCACAGCATCTTTTCCCGTCATGGCGAAAACAAAATCCGCGTCATCCGTTTTCTTTTCATATGCGTCTTTTTTTGCATATGCTTCTTTCAGCAGTCCGGCGGCAAAAGCCTGGGGCGTCTGGGCGGCCCAGAGGGTGCTGCGGTCCGGGGTTGCTAGAATGATCCCCTCCGGTCCCGTCTGCTTGATGGTGTCCTTCACCGGCATGCCGATGACCGCGGCTTCATAGGTCACTGCCGCGTCCATGGCCCGCCGGATGATTTCAGGCGTCACCAGACACCGGGCGCCGTCGTGAACCAGCACGTAATCTCCCCGGGCGGCCTTCACCCCGCAGCCCACGGAATCCGTGCGTTCGGCCCCGCCCGGCACAATGGCGCTTACCTTTTGAAATCCATAAGTCTCCACCAGTTCAGTGCGGCACCACTCCAGATAGTCGGGGGATGTCACCAGGACCACCTCGTCCACGTCACTTTGCTCAAAGGCAAGCAGCGTGTAATACAGAAGAGGCTTCCCTAAGATTTCCAGGTACTGTTTTGGAACGCTGGTGCCCATGCGGCGTCCGCTGCCGGCCGCTAACACGATGGCGGAAAAGGTTTTTTCATTCATTGCATACCTCCCGGCCGGACGGTTTTTGCAATCTGCTCCATCCGGTCATAACAGGCCTCAAAAAACATGCGGTAGCCGGCGCAGAAATAATTCTGACCCTCCGGCTGAATGCCGGCTTCGTTGCGGCTGCGGAAACAGGCGTTGCGGCACAGCGAATGCCACCGGCAGTTTCTGCACGCTTCTGGATGGGCAAAAGATCGCTCCACAAATCCGCTTTTTTTTCGGGCTTCGTCGATCTGGGGCATCCGATCCGTATTGAAGTTTCCCAACCGCCACTCGTCCAGCACGTAAAAATCACAGGGGTAGACACTGCCGTCCGCTTCCACCACGTACTGCACGCCGCAGGATCCCCGCTGTTCGCAGGATTCCGGCGCGAAACCCGCCAGAATGCCGATGTAATTGTCAAACTGGCGGATGAAGGGCGCATTTTGCTTCTTAGCATCCGCATACCACAGGTCAAACAGATCCACCAGAAAATGGCCGTAATCCTCCGGAAGCAGGGACCAGGGCTTCTGTCCCCGGGATTCCCCCAAAGGATCCAGGCAGGTGATAAACTGCATGTAATCCCAGCCGTTTTTCCGGTAGGCTGCGTATATTTCCCTGATATGGGCGGCGGTTTCCTTATGAATGACAGTGAGAATGTTGTACTCCACGCCGCATTCCTCGAAGAGACGGATGGTTTCCAGAGCATGGGCGTAACTGTCACCGCCGTCATTTCCATGGCGGTATTGGTTGTGAAGCGTCACCGTCCCGTCTACCGATACCCCCAGAAGGAAATGGTGCTTTGCGAAGAATTCCGCCCATTTGCGGGTGATCCCGTAGCCGTTGGTCTGCAGCGCCAGCTGTACGCGCACGTGATTGCGGTTGTATTTTTCGATGTATTCCACCGCGCGCTCAAAAAAAGGCAGACCGCACAGGGTGGGCTCTCCTCCCTGGAAAGCCAGGGAATAGGCTCCTTCCGCAGGAAGAAGGGTTTTCCGGATCACCTGCTTTAAGGTCTCCTCCGTCATCAGGCCATAGGAGGCCTGGGCGCGCTTGGCCGCTTCGTCGCAGTAGAAGCAGTAATCACAGTGCATATTGCACAGGCCGGAAGCCGGTTTTACAAGAACACTGACAGCTGGCATCATTCATCCTCCGGATGACAAAAGGGACAGGCACTTTTGTCATCTTTTTTCAGAGCACAGATCACGGGATCTGCCTGTTTGAGCGAGTCAAAAGGTCTCCATTGACTCCAGGATGACAAAAGTGCCTGTCCCTTCTGTCATCTTTCGCCAAGGCGCAGGGCCGGGACGGCATTTAAATACAGGTCGCTTCGCGCCCCGCTTTTGAATTCGTAGTAGGCGGCCGAGCCGATCATGGCCGCGTTGTCGGTGCACAGAATGGGGGCCGGGCAGTAAAACGCCACGCCGTGACGGTCGCAGGCTTCCTGCATGGCGGCCCGGAAGGTTCCGTTGGAGGCCACACCGCCGGCGATGGCCATTTTGTCCATGCCGTATTCTTCCATGGCAAGTTCGGCGTGTTCCACCAGGGCGCCGACCACAGCCTTCTGGAAGGAGGCGGCGATGTCGGCTTCACACACCGTATGTCCCTGCATCTTTTCGGAATTCAGATAGTTCAGCACCGCGGATTTGATGCCGCTGAAGCTGAAATCGTAGGCGGAATCCCGCACATGGGCGTGGGGGAACACGATGGCGTCGGGATTACCTTCTTTGGCTTTCTGTTCGATTTTCGGTCCGCCGGGATAGCCGAGGCCGATGGCTCGCGCCACTTTGTCAAAGGCTTCGCCCGCCGCGTCGTCCCGGGTTCGGCCTAAAATTTCATATTTGCCGTAATCTGCCACCCGCACCATGTGGGTGTGTCCGCCGGATACCACCAGGCAAAGGAACGGCGGTTCCAAGTCTGGCGCCTGTAAATAATTGGCGCAGATGTGTCCTTCAATGTGATGTACGCCGATGAGGGGCTTACGTTTCGCCCAGGCGATGGCTTTTGCGGCGGAAACCCCCACCAGAAGGGGGCCCACCAGGCCCGGTCCGTAGGTCACGCCGATGCCATCCACATCGTCTAAGGTGCATCCGGCGTCGTCTAAGGCTTTCTGGATGACCTGATTGACCCGCTCCACGTGATGGCGGGACGCAATCTCCGGAACAACACCGCCGTAAAGGGTGTGAATGGGAATCTGGGTGGAAATTACGTTGCTGATCACCTGGCGTCCGTCCCGGACCACGGCCGCGGCCGTTTCGTCACAGGAGCTTTCGATGGCAAGGATGGTGCGAATCGGCCCTGCAGTATCTTTTATCATGTTCTGTCCTTTATTTTTGGATTCCGTTTCTGAAAACGGCATTTTATCCGGCATTTTTCACCGGCGAATGATCAATGATCTTTCCTGTGGATGGCGTTTTCTACTCTTCCGCAAAATCCAGTTCCACCCGCTGGCCGTCTTTGGCGGCGATGCTTTCGGGAAAGATTTTTTTCACGGGTTTCATGTAGCGCTCCGGTCCCACAAGAGAGGGGGAATAATGGGTCAGCCACAGCTGTCCCACCCCTGCCCGACGGGCGATTTCGGCAGCTTCCGTAAACATCATATGCTTCTTCTGCACCGCCTTTTCCTTCTGCTCTTCGTCGCCGTACATGCCTTCGCAGATCAGAAGATCGCTGCCGGCGGCGGCCTCCACGATGCCGTTGGTGGGCCGGGTGTCGGTGCAGTAGGTCACTTTCAGACCCTTCCGGGGCGGTCCCATGACCTGATCGGGGGTATAGGTAACGCCGTCCATTTCCACGGTTTCACCGTGCTGCAGCGGATTCCAGGCCCGCAGGGGAATGCCCGCGGCCCTGGCCGCCTCGGCGTCAAACCGGCCGGCCCGGGGGATGGAAACCGAATATCCGTAGCAGGTTACGTTGTGATTGACGCGAAAGGCGCAAATCTCGTAACCGCAGAGGGAAAAATCCTCTGTTTTTTCCTGAAGTTCAATATAGCGGATCTCAAAGGGAAGTTCCGGCGCGATCACCCGAAGGGCGCGCACCACCCGCTCCAGTCCCCGGGGTCCGATCATGGTAAGGGGAGCCGTGCGTTCGGAATTGGCCATGGAAAGCAGCATCCCCGGCAGACCGCTGATGTGATCCGCATGATAATGGGTAAAAAGCATGATGTCGATGGGATTTGCGGAAAGGCCCGCTTCGCGCATGGCGATCTGGGTGCCTTCCCCGCAGTCGATTAACAGGCTGCTTCCGTTAAATCGAAGCATCAGTGACGTCAGCCAACGGTCCGGCATGGGCATCATGCCCCCGGTTCCCAGCAGACAAATATCCAGCATATCCTTTTCCTTTACTCTGCAGGCAGTTCCTTGCGGTAAATCAAAGCATCTTCCTTGGGATCGGTGTAAAAGGCCGGACGGCGCCCGGCTTCTTCAAAGGCGTAGCGCTCGTACAGCGCTTTGGCCGCCTCGTTGCTTTCCCGCACTTCCAGGAAGATTCTGCAGACGCCCCGCTCTTTCGCTTCCTTCTCGGCCCGGGCCAGCATCTGATCCGCCACGCCGTGACGGCGTGCCGCCTCATCCACCGCAACTAAAAGCAGCTCGGCTTCGTCTGCAGCACAGGAATACATGGCAAAGCCCACCAGGGTTTTGTCCGGGTCAAAAGCCAGTACCGCCAAGGTGTAGGGCGCGCAAAGTGCGTCCACGAAGGCCGGTTCATTCCAGGACTCGGCGCCGAAGGAGGTTCTGGAAATCACTTCCATCCGCTTTGCCAGGGCGCAGATTTCTTCGTCGGCTTCCCTCTTCTGTCCGCCGGCCACCACCAGGGAAACCGCCATGCGGCGTTCCCGTTCTGCCTGGGACAGACGCAGGTATTCGGGTCGGAAGGCCGCCGCGTCCTGGGCCTTTCCTTCCATATAATAAGCCGCGCCCAGCACCGCCACGGCGTCTGCCCCCTGGGCAGCCCGATGGGCCGGTGCAATGCGATAGGGCGCGCGGCACTGTTCTTCAATGATCTTTCGATACACCGGAACGCCGTCCCCTAAAAAGGTGACCATTTCTCCCCGGGCGTTGATTTCCTCCAGGATCTCGTCCATTTTGCAGACCCGCTGGGGCAGAAGGATTTCCATGTTTCCGTCTGAATCAAACCGGTACAGGCCGGTGTAGACCTGCTCCCGCCGGGCGTTCATCAAAGGACACACCAGGCCGGCGCTGCCCCACAGGACATATGCCAGCGCATCCACCGTGGGCACACCGATCACCGGGATGTTTAAGGCAAGGCCTAAGCCCTTGGCCGTGGCCGAACCGATGCGCAGTCCGGTAAAGGATCCCGGTCCTTTGGCCACCGCGATGGCGTCCAGCTGGTCCGGCGCAAGTTCAAGCATGCGCATCACTTCGTCGATCATGGGTAGCATGGTCTGGGAATGCGTTTTTTTATGCTGTATCGTATAGGAACCCGTCACGGCTCCATCCTCCCAGACCGCGGCTGCTGCCACCAGTCCGGAGGTATCAATGGCTAGAATACGCACGTTTTTTCCCCTCTCCGTAGAAGGATCTGTGCAGATAATGGTTTTAAAATGCGCGGCATTTCTGCTTTTTCGCGTCTGCCGCTTTTTTTCGTCCCGCTGCCGGCTACATCTGTTCGGAATCCGATACGCTGATCCGGCGGTAGTCCGTCCCCTTGGACAGATCCTTTTCGATCCGGATCCACACCGTTTCTTCGGGCAGCAGTTCTTCGATCCGCTCGGGCCACTCGATCATGCAGACGCCTTCGCCGTACAGGTAATCGTCCAGGCCCACTTCTTCCATCTCTTCCGGCTCTTCGATGCGGTACACGTCAAAGTGATAAAAGGGCATCCGGCCGTCTGTATATTCCTGAAGGATGGTAAAGGTGGGGCTGCTTACCGGCTCTGTGACCCCCAGTCCTTCGGCAAAGCCCTGGGAAAAAACGGTTTTTCCCACGCCTAAGTCTCCCTGAAGGGCGAATACGGTTTGCGGCCTGGCCTTTGCGGCGATGGCCGCCGCGGTGCTGCGGGTTTCCTCGGCAGAATAGGTTTCAATCACGGTTTCCATCTGGATCACTCCTTGGGCAGCTGTCCCTTCACCTTCTGCAGCGCATCCCACATGGCGCCGCCCCGGTGCTGGTTTTCCCGCCGATTCTGGGGACGGTTTTCTCCCTGTTCCCGGCCGGCGTTTCCTTTGCCCTTCGGGCCGCCGCGATTTGCGCCGCCGGAAGGATTGGCGCCGTTTGCCCGCTCGTTTCCGGAAGGACGGCGGCCTTCATGGGGACGGTTTCCCCGGGTCTGACCGTTTTTGCCCTCTTCCCGTTTCGGACGTTCTGCGCCGGTGGCACCCTTGGTGCCCGGTGCCTTATCTTCCTGACCGATGCGCATGGTTAAGGCGATCCGCTTTTTCTGCAGATCCACTTCCAGCACCTGCACATCCACGATGTCGCCCACGCTCACCGCTTCTAAGGGATGCTTGATGAAGCGGTCGCAGATGCGGGAGATGTGCACCAGGCCGTCCTGATGCACGCCGATGTCCACAAACACACCGAAATCGATGACGTTGCGCACCGTGCCCTTTAAGATCATGCCGGGCTGTAAGTCCTTCATTTCCAGAATATCCTGGCGCAGGATGGGCGCAGGCATTTCCGACCGGGGATCCCGCCCCGGCTTTTCCAGTTCGTCTAAAATATCGGACAGAGTCAGCGCACCGATACCCAGCTCGTTGGCGGTTTTTTCCACATCGGTCACTTCGCTTTTGATCTTCTTTAAGCCGCCGGCGGCCACTTCCGCCGGATCGTGACCCAGCTGGGACAGCAGGGTACGGGTGGCGGCGTAGCTTTCCGGATGCACACTGGTGGCGTCTAAGGGTTCGGCGCCTTCCCGGATCCGCAGGAATCCCGCGCACTGCTCATAGGCCTTCGGTCCCAGTTTCGGCACCTTTAACAGTTCGGCGCGCTTTTTGAATGCGCCGTTTTCTTCCCGGTAAGCCACGATGTTTTTGGCAATGGGCTTGCTGATACCGGAGACGTACTCCAGCAGGGAGGCCGACGCCGTGTTTAAGTTGACGCCCACGCGGTTGACCACGTCTTCCACCACGCCGCTTAAGGATTCGCCCAGTTTTTTCTGGTTCATGTCGTGCTGATACTGACCGACACCGATGGCCCTGGGCTCGATCTTCACCAGTTCCGCTAAGGGATCCTGCAGACGGCGGGCAATGGAGGCCGCGCTGCGCTGTCCCACGTCAAAGTTGGGGAACTCCTCGGTGGCCAGCTTGCTGGCGGAATAGACGGAGGCCCCGGCTTCGTTGACAATGACATAGGAAACATGGGTCGGGATTTCGTGCAGCAGCTCGCAAATTACGGCTTCGGATTCCCGGGATGCGGTTCCGTTGCCCAGGGAAATTAGAGTGATATTATATTTCTGAATCCAGTGCTTTAACACCTTCTTGGCTTCTTCCACCCGGTTCTGAGGCGCGGTGGGGAAGATGACCGTGGTGTCTAACACCTTGCCGGTGGGATCCACCACCGCCAGCTTGCAGCCGGTACGGAAGGCCGGATCCCAGCCCAATACCACCTGTCCGGTGATGGGCGGCTGTAAAAGCAGCTGCTGTAAGTTCTTTCCGAACACCCGAATGGCGCCGTCTTCCGCTTCTTCCGTCAGAGATGACCGCAGTTCCCGCTCGATGGAGGGAGCAATCAGACGCTGATAGCTGTCCTTTACGACGTCGCTTAAGAAAGCGGCCGTGGGCGCATTCTCGTTCTTTATCGCCTGGCGGATCATCCAGGAAAGGATTTCCTCTTCCGGCGCCTCGATGTGCACCGACAGAATCTTTTCCTTTTCGCCCCGGTTGATGGCTAAGGTCCGATGGCCGGGAAGTTTCTCCACCGGCTCGTCGAAATCATAATACATTTCGTAAACGGATTCCTGCTTCGGCTCTTTGGCCACGGAAATGATGCGTCCGCTGTGGGCGGTCATCTGGCGCACCCGGCTGCGGATGGCCGCATCATCGGCGATCTGCTCGGCGATGATGTCGGAAGCGCCGGCTAAGGCCGCGGCCGCATTCGGCACTTCTTTTTCCGCGTCCACAAAGGGGGCCGCTGCTTCTTCTAAAGTTCCGGTCAGGTTCTGTTCCCACAGAAGCTGGGCTAAGGGCTCCAGGCCCCGTTCCTTGGCGATGGTGGCTCTGGTGCGGCGCTTGGGACGGTAGGGAAGATACAGATCCTCCACCGCCACCAGGGTTTGGGCCGCTTCAATCTGCTTTTTCAGATCAGCGGTGAGTTTGCCCTGCTCTTCGATGGACGCCAGCACGGTCTGCTTGCGGTCTTCCAGATTGCGCAGGTACAGCAGACGCTCGTTTAAATTGCGCAGCACCTCGTCGTTTAATGCACCGGTCACTTCCTTGCGGTAACGGGCGATGAAGGGGATGGTGTTCCCTTCGTCGATCAGTTTGATGGCGGCGTCCGCCTGGGTCTTTTTAATCGAAAGCTCTTCTGCCAGCTTTGCAGCAATATCCATGGGTTTATCCTCTACTTACTCTTCGTCTTCGTCCGGCCGTGCCCAGTCAAAGGCGTAGCGGACGGCTTTTTTCCAGCCCCGCAGTTTCTGCCGGCGTTCTTTTTCATCCATCTGGGGCGAGAAGACCCGCTCCAGCTGAATGTTTTTCACCACTTCTTCCTTGCTGGACCAGAAACCGGCGGCCAGGCCTGCCAGGCAGGCTGCACCCAAAGCCGTGGATTCCACGCAGGCGGGACGATTCACGGGCACGCCCAGCATATCCGCCTGGAACTGCATTAGGAAATTGTTGGCGGAAGCGCCGCCGTCCACCCGAAGGGAGCGCAGGCTGATGCCGGAATCCGCTTCCATGGCGCGGGTAACGTCGCACACCTGATAGGCGATGGACTCCAAGGTGGCCCGGATGATGTGATTTTTGTTGGTTCCCCGGGTGATGCCCACAATGGTGCCCCGGGCGTACTGATCCCAGTGGGGTGCGCCTAAGCCGGTAAAAGCCGGAACCACGTAGGTACCGTGGGTTCCGTGGGCTTTCTGAGCCCAGTATTCCGAATCCTCCGCCGAGTCAATGAGCCGCATCTGATCCCGCAGCCACTGAATGGAAGCGCCGGCCACGAAGATGGAGCCTTCCAGGGCGTAATTGACCTGTCCGTCCAGGCCCCAGGCGATGGTGGTCACCAGGCCGTTGTTGGAGAACACGGGCTCGGTGCCGGTATTCATCAGCAGGAAGCATCCGGTTCCGTAGGTATTCTTCGCTTCGCCCTGGGTATAGCAGGCCTGACCGAACAGAGCCGCCTGCTGATCGCCCGCCGCGCCGCCGATGGCCACCGGAGCGCCGAAAAAGCTGGGATCCGCATAGCCGTAGATCTGGCTGGAGGGAACCGCCTTGGGCAGGATGCTGGCCGGGATCTGCAGTTCCTCTAAGATTTCCGCATCCCATTCCAGGGTGTTGATGTTAAACAGCATGGTGCGGGAAGCGTTGGAGTAGTCCGTCACATGTACGGCGCCCTTGGTCAGCTTCCAGATCAGCCAGGTCTCCACCGTGCCGAAGAGGATGTCACCGGCTTCGGCCCGCGCCCGGACTCCCGGCACGTTGTCTAAGATCCATTTGATCTTTGTGGCGGAGAAGTAGGCGTCGATGATCAGGCCCGTCTTTTTGCGCCAGGGCTCTTCCAGGCCCTTGGCCTTTAAGGCGTCCGCGATGGCGGAGGTACGGCGGCACTGCCAGACGATGGCGTGATACACCGGCTCACCGGTGTTTTTATCCCACAGGATCACGGTTTCCCGCTGATTGGTGATACCGATGGCGGCGATATCTTCCGCCGTGGCGCCGATGGCGCTCATGGCTTCCACCGCCACGCCCAGCTGTGTGGACCAGATTTCGTTGGCATCATGCTCAACCCAGCCCGGATTCGGGAAAAACTGCCGGAATTCCTTCTGTGCCATGCTGCAGATCTTGCCCTCATGATCGAAAAGAATGCAGCGATTGCTGGTGGTTCCGGCGTCTAACGCCATAACGTACTTTGCCATTTGAACTTCCCCCTTTTTCCTATGTACCCCTATTTACCATGTATTGCAGGCATTTGGGCCTTAATTTCGGGCACGAGCGCCCGAATATTCGCCAAAAAATCCCACTTGCCGCTATCTTAGAAAGATTCTAGGACCGCACCCGCAGCATGCCCGCAATTTCCAGCGTTTCAGCCGCCGCGGCGTATTCGTCTTCCGTGATTTTTTCCGTGATGAAGGCGGTTTCCCCTTCCACCTGGGCCGGTACCCATTCCACCTCCCCAAAGGCGGCGGTTACGGCTTCCTGGCCGGAGCGGGCTCGCACAAAGAAGCGGCGCTTCTGCTTTCCGGCGTCGGTCAGAGCCAGTGGCTCGGCTTCCCAGCGGATGGGATCCGGCGCGCTGCCGTGACGGGCCGCGTCTACCATATCGCCTACCACCGCGCTGGCGGTGGGCAGCTTGCCGGCGCCTGCACCGTAGAACATGCCGTCGCCCAGCATGTTTCCGCGAACGAAGATGGCGTTAAATACGCCGGACACCGTAGCTAAGGCATCGCTGTTTTTCACCAGATAGGGAGCCACACGGATGGCATAGGTGTCGCCCTTTTTGCGGCTGGAAGCCAGCAGCTTGATGGTGGCGCCCATGGCGTGAGCGTAGGCAAAATCCTCGGCGGAAATCTGAGAGATGCCCATGGTGGGAATATCCTCAAAATTCACCTGACGGCCGGCGGCCAGAGAGGTTAAAATCGCAATCTTGCGGCAGGCGTCCCAGCCGTCCACGTCAGCGGAGGGATCCCGCTCGGCGAAGCCCTTTTCCTGTGCATCGGCCAGCACATCCGCATAGGCCGCACCCTCCTGATCCATGGCGGTCAGGATGTAGTTGGTGGTACCGTTGATGATGCCGGTGATTTCTTCGATCACGTCGCCGGTGAGGCAGGAAAGCAGCGGACGGATGATGGGAATACCGCCGCCCACGGAAGCCTCAAATAGAAAGGCCTTATTCTGCTCTTTCGCGATGGCCAGAAGCTCGGCCCCCTTGTCGGCGACTAAGGCCTTGTTGGAGGTAACCACGTGCTTTCCGGCTAAAAGCATGGCTTTCACGAAGGTAAAGGCCGGCTCCACGCCGCCCATGGTTTCCACCACGATGGCGACTTCCGGATCCTCAGCGATGACATGATAGTCCGAAACCGCCAGATCCGCGTATGGCGTGCCCGAGAAATCCCGGATATCCAAAATGTATTTGACCTCCAGGGGTTCGCCCACGCGCTGGGCGATTACATCCGCGTTGGTCCGCAGTACTTCTTCCACGCCGGAACCGATGGTTCCAAAGCCCATGATGGCTGCTTTCATAATGATTGATCCTCTCTGAAACTTAGATTCTTTTCCTGTATATGCCAACGCCAGATTGGCGTTTTGCATCGTAAATTACTCCGCATCCTGCGCGTTGCGGTCGGGACATCCCAAGGACAGCCAGCGAAGGTAGCTGTCTACGAAGGGATCCAGGTCACCGTCCAGCACTGCGGAGGCATTTCCTGTTTCCTGTCCCGTGCGCAGATCCTTGACCATGGTGTAGGGCTGCAGCACGTAGGAGCGGATCTGGTTGCCCCAGCCCATCTCCGTCACTTCGCCCCGGATGCCTTCGGCCTTGCGGCGGTTTTCCTCCACCTTCAACATGTACAGTTTGGACCGCAGCATCTGCATGGCCTTGTCCTTGTTCATGTGCTGGGAGCGCTCGTTCTGGCACTGCACCACGATGCCCGTGGGGAAGTGGGTGATACGGATGGCCGAGGAGGTCTTGTTGATGTGCTGTCCACCGGCGCCGCTGGAACGGTAGGTATCGATGCGGATATCCTCGTCCCGGATTTCCACGTCCACGTCCTCTTCGATGTCGGGCATCACTTCGCAGGAGGCGAAGGAAGTCTGCCGCTTGCCCGCCGCGTTGAAGGGCGAAATGCGCACCAGGCGGTGAATGCCCTTTTCGGACTTCAGATACCCGTAGGCGTTTTCGCCGTTGACTTCAAAGGTGACCGACTTGATGCCGGCTTCATCGCCTTCCAGATAGTCCAGCTCTTCCACGGCAAATTCGTGGTCCGCCGCCCAGCGGGTGTACATCCGGTACAGCATGGACACCCAGTCGCAGGCTTCGGTTCCGCCTGCACCGGCGTGCAGGGAAACGATGGCGTTGTCGCCGTCAAACTCGCCGGACAGAAGCGTCTTCATGCGGATGCGCTCCAGTTTGGCCGCCAGGGTATCCAGGATGCCGCGGATCTCGGGAATCAGATCGGCGTCCTCTTCTTCGTCCGCCAGATCCAGGTATCCTTCCGCGTCGTCATAAAGACCGGTGAGCTCTTTGCTGGTGTCCACGTCGTCTTTGAGGCTTTTCATTTCCTTCATCTTTTTCGTGGACAGATCGCTGTCATCCCAGAAACCCGGGGCAGACATTTCCTGCTCCAGTTCCTGGATGCGGTTCTGCTTGGCCTCCAAATCCAGAGAGGACAGCACCGTCTGAAGGGGATCCTTTAACCCCAGCAGTTCCTGCCGCATATTTTCGATTTCAATAATCATGTGTTTCTCCTGTTATATCCTTACGCCGCCGGCGCTTCCGGGGCCGTTTCCGCAGGTTCCGTCAGCCTTAAGTCTTCCCGGAGAATCTCCAGTGCCCGCAGGTACTGATTGTCCAGGGAAAGATCATATTCGTCGTCTTCATCCCCTAAGAACTCGTACTCCAGCTCTTCGTCCGGAGCGATGCCCACCCCATGGATGGCGTCCCCGGAGGGGGTGTAGTAGGTTTCGGTAGTAAGTTTCAGGGCACTGCCGTCCGCCATGGGAAGGGTCACCTGCACGATGCCCTTGCCAAAGGTCTGGGTGCCAAGGATGGTGCCGTAATCGTAATCCCGGATGGCGCCGGTAAAGATTTCGGATGCGGAGGCGGTGTATTCGTCCACCAGCACCACAATGGGCAGCTCCAGGAAATGCTCGGCGTCGGAGGTGAAATCCTCCCGGTTTCCGCTTTTATCCACGGTGTACACCACCGTGCCTTCCGGCAGAATCCGATCCAGAATCTGCACCACGGAATCTAAAAGACCGCCGCCGTTTCCCCGCAGATCCACCACCAGGCCCTTCATACCCTGAGAGGAAAGATCGTCCAAGGCTTCCGTGAATTCGTCATAGGTGGCGGTAATAAACTGGGAAATCCGCAGATAGCCGATGCCATCCTCCGTCATTTCCCACCGCACGGACTGCACCTGGATGTCATCCCGGACGGCGGTGATGGTGAGGGTTTCGTCCCCTCGCAGAATCTCCAGTTCCACGGAAGTGCCCTTTTCGCCCCGGATGTAGGTGACAAATTCATCCAGCTCGTAATCGATGGCAGCGTAGCCGTCCGCCGAAATGATCTGATCGTACTGCTTTAAGCCCGCCTTTTCCGCCGGTGAATTGCGGTACACTTCGGTGATGGTCACCTCGCCGGTGGTGCGGCTCTGGGAAAGCACGGCGCCGATGCCGGAGTATTCGCCTAACAGATCTTCCATCAGATCGGCGTACTCTTCCGGCGTGTAGTAGGCCGAGTAGGGATCCCCTAAGGATTCCAGCAGGCCGTGGTAGATGCCCTCCTGCAGCGTCGCGTCATCCACGTCCTGATAGTAGAACATGTCGATGACGCCGGCGAGACCGTCCACCTTTTCGGCCACTTCCTCCGTAATCACGGCGCGGTTGGCACCGAAGGGATTGTAATGCAGCGCAAAACGCACCCCAAAAAACAGCAGAACCGCAGCGGCCAGCGCTGTACAGATGATGCCTGTGGCCAGTCCCTGGCCGAAGGTTTTTGGCTTTCTGCCCTGTTCCTCGTTCATAAAACGTTCCTTATAATACCGCACAAGGGAAGAGCGTGCGCCCTTCCCTGTTTCAATCATAAGATGTGAAAATTCCGTTCCGACATGCGCGAAAGCCCCATCGGTTTCGCCGAAAAACCATCCCGTCAGACAGTCTCACATCCTGCCCGCCGGATTCGTCACACGTGCAGGTGGCGGATCAGCGTCAGGCGGCTGCCGAAGTATCCGATACCCACGCCCAGTACCAAAGATACGGGCACAAGGATGGAGAACACCTCTTCAATGGGCACGAAGTTTAACATGCTGCTTAAGAAGCGGAAACGTCCGGTGATGTAGACGATGATGTTGCGGTACATGAAGAACAGCATCACTAAGGGGATGATGGAGCCGATGAGGCCGATGGTGACGCCCTCCACGATGAAGGGGGCGCGAACAAAACGGTCCCGGGCGCCGATCAGTTTCATGATACCGATTTCCTCCCGGCGGACGGAAACACCCACCGTAACCGTGTTGCTGATCAAAAACACCGCAACGCTGATTAAGATGGCCATCACACCCACGGAGATGTAGCGCACCAGCTTGTTGAAGTCCATCAGAGTATTGGCTGCGACTTCAGACTGGTTGACCTGACGGACGCCTTCCAGCTTCTCCAGGAAATCCACGAAGGAGGCCTGACGGGAAACGTCGGACAGGTAGATCTCATAGCTGGCGGACTGCGCTAAGGGGTTGTCGTTGGCAAAGCTGGCCCAGACTTCCTCATTGCCGCCGAAGTAATCTTCCTTCGCCCGCTCCCAGGCTTCGTCGGCGGATACGAAATTGCACTCCAGCACTTCGGGACGCTTGCGGATCTCGGCGCCGATGTCGTCGATCTGCTCCTGGGTGATGCCTTCCACGAAGAACACCGTCACCGCCACGTTCTCTTCCACGTTGTGAACCATGGCGTTGAAGTTGACTTCCACGGAATAGAAAATGCCAAACAGGAAAATGCAGGCGGTCATGGTTGCGATGGAGGCAACGGAGAACATCTTGTTTCGCCAGATGTTTTTCAGACCCTGCTGGATGTTATAGAAAAATGTCATGACTGCTCCTCGGTATCATCTACAATCTTACCGCGCTTGATGGTAATTACCCGCTTGTCCATGGCCCGGACAATTTCCAGGTTGTGTGTCACCACCACCACGGTGGTTCCGCCTTCGTTGATCTTCTCCAACAGCTTCATGATCTCCCAGGCGTTGCGGTTGTCTAAGTTACCGGTGGGCTCATCCGCTAAGATCAGCTTCGGTTTATTGATGATGGCGCGGGCGATGGCCACACGCTGCATTTCACCGCCGGACAGCTGCCGGGGCAGGGAGCGGTAGTTGGCTGCTAAGCCCACAAGGGACAGCATCAGAGGCACACGGCGGCGGATGTCGCGCTTGCGGCTTTCCGTGACGCGCATGGCGAAGGCCACGTTTTCATAGACGTTGCGGTCCTGAAGCAGGCGGAAATCCTGGAACACCACGCCGATCTGGCGGCGGAATTTCGGGATGTGGCGGTGCCTGATCTTTTTTAAATCCTGACCGTTGACGGTGATGGTGCCTTCGCTGGGTTCAAGTTCCTTCAGCAGAAGCTTGATGATTGTGGACTTGCCGGATCCGCTGGCGCCGGTGATAAAGACAAACTGCCCGTCCGGAATGGTCAGGCTGACGTCGTTTAAGGCGGGGATCCCTTCTTCGTAAGTCTTGCTTACGTGTTCCATGGTAATCATAAGCAGATTATTCTCCCATATACTTCATGTACTTCACCACCATCAGGGCAATCTTGAAGGTGATGGCGTTCTCGAATACGCGCAGATCGAGGCCGGTGCTGCGCTGCAGCTTGTCGAGACGGTAAACCAAGGTGTTGCGGTGAATATACAGCTGCCGGGACGTTTCGGAAACGTTTAAGCTGTTTTCGAAGAACTTGTTGATGGTGGTCAGCGTTTCTTCGTCAAACTCTTCCGGCGAGCGGTTTTCAAAGATTTCCTGAATGAACATCCGGCACAGCGGAATGGGCAGCTGATAAATCAGACGGCCGATGCCCAGCTGTGAATAGGCGATGGCCCGCTTGTCTTCGAAGAAGATCTTGCCCACGTCTAAGGCCATGGCCGCTTCCTTGTAGGAACGGGAAACTTCCTTCAGCTCCTTGACGATGGTACCGTAGGCCACACGCACCGGATTCTCTTCCCGCGCGGGGAACAGATTTAAGATGGCGTTGGCGGTTTTTTCCACGTCTTCGTAATCGCCTAAGGCGCCGACTTCCATAACCACGATGATGTTGTGCTCATCCACCGCGGTGACGAAATCCTTGCTGCGGTTGCCGATCACAGTGCGGATCCGGTCGATCTCATCGCCTTCTTTGCCTTCGCCCACTTCCACGATCAGCACGATACGCCGGGCTTCCACGTCGATGTGCAGCTTTTTGGAGCGGTTGTAGATGTCCACCAGCAGCAGATTGTCCAGCAGCAGGTTCTTGATGAAGTTGTCCCGGTCAAAGCGCTCTTTGTAGGCTACCGCCAGCTCGCTGACCGCGAAGGCCGCCATGCGGCCGCAGGTGAAGACGTCTGCGCCGTCGCCCCGCACTAACACGATGTATGCGACCTGCTGTTCGTCCCGCACCTTGAAAAAGTGGTTTTCACCGATGGTCTGGCTTTCTGCCTCGGACGCCGAAAAGGCCATCGCGCTGTCCAGACAGGAAGATGCCTCGGGGAAAGTAGTTGCAAGCACGCCGCCTTCCGGGTCGATGATCGCGTACGAATAGCCGGAAATGCCCGAAAGACCATCAATTGTATTCTGCAAAGTCTGGTTTGTTATCATGGGGCACCTGTCTTTCCGAATGAACCGATAAAAGAAATCATAGTTGATCATAGTTTAATACAGAATGCCCAAAATGGAAAGTGCGAAATTGTGAATTCTGCAAACTTTCTTTATGTCGCAGCGGATAGGTGCGGTTTCCTGCCATATGCGTTTTTCTGAACCGGATTCAGTGCCTTTTTAAGAAGCGCATTTGCTCCTAAAAGTCAAGAGCTCCCTTGTGGAAATCCCATTTTCTACGCGAAAAACAAAACAGGCGTTCTCATTTTTGCGGATTGTACCCAGAAAAATACATGCAAAATTGTGGATAACGTGGATAACCTCGTGCATAAGTGCGATTTTCGGGCTTTTGCGGGTTTTTCATTGTGGACAACTTATCCACAGTAAATTCCAGACACATCTGCCCTGCGATCTGCTTTTGTCGATTCTGCACAGATGGATCAGATGGGCCGGCTTTGCCGCCCATCTGACCCGTTTTTCCTTGAGCCATGACGAAAGCCCCTGTCCCCCGGAGGGCGGAGAACAGGGGCTTCAAACCTTGTCATCAAAACCTGTTTTAGAATACGCGGCGGATGGCCACCGGCGTCATGATGTACATGGAGGAGATCATGATTCCGTCTGCCGGCGTTGCGGCGTGAATGATCTGGCCGTTGCCGATATAGATGCCCACATGGCCGTAATAGCACACAATGTCGCCGGGGGCGATTTCGCTGGCGCTGACCGCATAGCCGACGCTGCGCTGAGCTGCGGAGGAATGGGCCATGCCCACCCCAAAGTACTCATATACGGACTTTACGAAACCGGAGCAGTCACAGCCGTTGGTTAAGCTGGTTCCGCCGTAAACATAAGGATTGCCTAAAAACTGCATGGCGTAGTCCACCACAGTCTGGCCGTTTTCCGCAGCCATGGCGATGCGCAGGGCGCGCTGGGCATCTTCCTGTTCTTTGGTCAGTGCAGTTGCATAACGGCGGGCGCCGGTGACATCTTCTACAGCCACAAAGCCCTCACAGAAGGGGCCTTCGATGTAGATATAGCCGGAAATCCACATGCTGCTGTCAATGATGGTCCATTCCGTGTCTTTGTTCAGCATGATTTCGGTGGCGGTATCGGCGCTGGTTCCGGTACACAGGGGGGTGTCCTTTAAAACCACAGCCACGTCGTGCTTCATCAGCTCACACAGGTACTCGTCGCCGATGGTCAGATACTGACCGTACACAAAACCTAAGGTCTCACCGGAACAGACATAGTACCAATCTCCCACCTGGTCGATGATGGTGCAGGCCTGACCGAAGTACATTTTCGCCACGTAGTCTGCTTCCATGGAAGGCTCCGTGCGCATGTAAACGAAGGAATCAGCATTGGCAATGCCGATGCGGCTGTAATCTTCTGCTGCCTCTGCAGCGGTTTCTGCCGTTTCAACTGCTTCTGTCTGCTGCAGACGGCCCACCACACCGGAACCTACGCCGGGGGCGTTCTGGGGGGCAGCAAAGGCTGTCTGGGCGGGTGTCAGGGCAAGAAAAGCGGCCAGTGCAAGGCCGAAAATGCGCGTTGTATTTTTTGTAATAAAGCGGTTAATTGTTACAAACTTCATGAAATAAGACTCCAGATTTTCCGTTTTTACAGGCTGTTTCCAAGTTTTTCTGGGAACAGTTGTTAACATTTGTTACGTAATTGTTACAACGGAGAACAGTATATCAGACGAAAAAAGCGGTGTCAACCACCAGATGATGATGGTTGACACCGCTATAAGCACTACATAAGGGTGATTATTCCCGCACCGCACGGATGCGTCCGTCGGACAGGTCCACTCTCCGCTCCCGGTACAGGCGGCCCACGGCCCGCTTAAAGGCCGCTTTGGAAAGCCCCGTCTCCCGCAGGATCACCTCCGAGGAAGCCTTTTCCGTAAAGGGCAGCACCCCGGCGTAGGATTCGATCAGTTCCATCACCGCCTCGGCGTCCTCGTCGATCTGGTTCCAGGAGGGATCCCGAAGGGTCAGATCCAGCTTGCCGTCTTTTTTCACATTCCGCACCCGGGCCGTAATCACTTCACCCAGAAACAGGCCCGAACGGCCCTCGTGCCGGGGAATCATGGCCGAAAACCGGTCGTCCACCGCCACAAAGGTTCCGAAATCGTGGCCGAACTCATAAATCCGGCCCTTCACCTCGTCTCCGGTGGAATAGGGGGACTGGCAGCTTAACATGGAGTATATGCCCTTCATGCTGGCCGCCATCCGGCCGCTCTTGTCCACGTAGGCGCGAACCAGAAGCTCCTGCCCCGCCACGGGTCGCTCGGTCATCTCCCGGTAGGGCATAAACAGATCCTTTTTTAAGCCCCAGTCGCAGAAGGCGCCGATCTTCGTTACCTCCCGCACCGTGACGACGCCGATTTCACCGGCACACACCGCGGGCCGCTTTGCTGCCGCCACCGGGCGGTCTTCCGAATCCCGATACACAAACACCAGCACCCGGTCGCCCACAGCGATGCCCTCCGGGCATTCCGCCGCCGGAAGCAGCACGTCCGGAATATTTCCGGTCGGATCCGCCTCATCTTTTAAATAGAAGCCGAAATCCACCTTACGGCAGACCGTCAGTTCCTGCATTTTTCCCATTTCAATCATCGGGCGCACAGCTCCCTTCTCTAATACTCATTATCAATTAACGGTGGAAACCCATCCGCCGGATGGATTTTCAATCATCTGCTTTTGCAGTGGACAAAAGTCACGAAAAAGCCTACTCCCGGGACAGCAGCTCGTCTAAGGTCCGCCCGTAGGAGGGCAGGAATTCTTCCATAAACAGCTGCACTTCCGGCAGTTCCTCCGCCATGGCCAGCAAGGAACGTCCCGTGCTGGCCATAGCCGTGGTGAATTCCATATTTCCGGCGGTCTCCTCTTCCGTGCACTTGATCAGCGCGGACAGCTTGTCGGCCGCCTTGACCAGCCGGCGCATGTACACTTCCTCCGGATCGCTTCCGGCGGCGAAAATATCCTCATACGCCTTGCGCAGGTCCTCCGGCAGTTCGGATAAAAGCTTTTCCTCCGCCGCAGATTCAATTTCACTGTAGGCGTCTTTTAAGCTTTTGCGGGCATATTTCACCGGTGTGGGCAGATCCCCGGTGATGATTTCCGCCGCGTCGTGATAAATGCCGATTAGAGCCGCCCGTTCCGGATCCGTGTGATGCCCGAAGCGCTTGTTTGCAATCACGCACAGGGCGTGGGCGATCATGGCCACCTCCAGGGAGTGCTCGCTTAAGGTTTCCCGGCGGGCGCTGCGCATCAAGGACCAGCGCTCAATATACTTCATGCGGGAAAGGATCGCAAAAAAATGATTTGCCATGTCAGGACTCCTTTTTAGGCAGACGGCGAATCAGCGCCCCGCCATGTTCCTTCAGCCAGCGGCGCTGGGTCATGTAGTCCGGGCAGACCCGGGCCACGTTTTCCCAGAAGGCCGCCGAATGATTCATCTCCAGCCGGTGGCAGAGTTCGTGCACCACCACGTAATCCAGCACTTCCGGGGGACAGTCGGCCAGCAGACAGTTGAAATTTAAATTTCCGGCCGACGAGCAGCTGCCCCAGCGGCTTTGCTGCCGGCGTACTGTTATCTTACCATAGGTGACGCCCAGCTGCGCGGCAAAATGTGCCGTCCGCTGGGTGACCTGCTCCAATGTTTCCTTCCGCAGGCGGCGCAGATCGGCTTCCGTGTACATGCCGGCAGCCGCTTCCGCCAGCTCCCGCTCTTTTTTGCGCACGTGGCTGACGATCCATTCCTTTTTCTCCTCCACAAACCGGCGAATCTCCGCCTCGGACATGGCCAGAGGAGCCCGGATAATCACCTTTCCCTCCCCGTCGATTTCAATGGCCAGAGTCTTTCGCCGGCTGCGTCGAATGTAGGCATTAATGTCGCTCATAAAAAGTTTCTCCGATTTGTCCTTGCATTTTCTTTTTAAATCCGTTATGATAGATCGCGATCGGGATGTAGCGCAGGTGGTAGCGCGCTTGACTGGGGGTCAAGAGGCCGCAGGTTCAAGTCCTGTCATTCCGACGTCAGAGCCGAAGCAGAACGCTTCGGCTCTTTGCGTGTAGCAATGAGCCATGCGCGGACGAGAAGAAAACAGCGATGCAAACTGGTTTGCATGGGCTGTTTTCTTCGAGGACGCATACGGCGAATGCCGTGACAACGAGCGAACGCGCGCGTTCGCGAGTCTGTCACGCAGGGCTCACCTAATCACTCCGCTTCCGTCAAACGCCGGCACAAAACTCTCCTTTGCCGCCGCGCCCTCCTGAATAAATCCGTTCTCAATCCCCAGATCCGTGGCAAAACGCACCAGCCGCTCATATTCCCGCCGGGTCACACGCCGGGAAAGCAGGGGATCTGCCGCCACCTGAGGCATGGGGGTATACTGGTTTAAGATGCTGATCCAGATCTGATCCCCGTAAGTTTCATATAAATAGGAAAGAATGGCTTTCGCATCCGCCACATGTCCCGGCAGAAGCAGCACCCGCACGATTACGCCCCGCTGCAGCAGGCCGCCCTCGTCCGTTTCCCATCTACCGCCGTTCTGGCGCACCATCTCGGCCAGAGATTCCTTCGCCCACCGGGGATAATCCGGCGCTTTCGCATACAAAGATGAAATCTCCGGGTCCATAAACTTAAAATCCGGAAGCCAGATGTCCACAAGACCTTCCAGCAGACGAAGGGCTTTGGGGTTTTCATAGCCGCTGCTGTTATAAACCACGGGAATGGCCAGTCCCTGCTGTTTTGCCTTTTGCAGGGCGGCTGCGATCTGGGGAATAAAGTGGGCACCGGTCACCAGGTTAATGTTAGCCGCCCCCTTTTCCTGCAGTTCCAGAAAAATATCCGTCAGACGATCAACGGAAATGGCTGCCCCCTGCCCATCTTTGGAAATAGCGGCGTTCTGGCAGAACACGCATCCTAAGGAACAGCCGGAAAAGAACACCGCACCCGACCCTTTTTGGCCGGTGAGACAGGGTTCTTCCAACTGATGCAGCCAGGCAAGCCCGGCCCGCAGCTCGTCGGTCTCTGCGCAGACACCTTTTTCTTTTCCGGTGCGGTCCACTCCGCAGCGGCGGGGACAAAGGGTGCAGTGTGAAAGTTCTTCCATCATCTGTTTTTTAATCCGCTCTCCTCGAAAGATGCTCTCCGGATGTTTCTGCAAGGTGCGCGTATTCTCCGGCCTTATCGCGC
>JAZPYY010000004.1:0-22074 GCA_045544375.1 Shuttleworthella sp. | reverse complement strand
TTTGCCGCCCATCCGATTCGCGCGATGCGCACATCTCGCGGCCTCGCCGCTCGATGTACGTTGGCCCTCGCATGCTTCGCGTGCGAGCACGCGCGCCTGCTCAGGCCTTATCGCGCAAAAAGCGCCCCGGCAAGTTTCTGCCGGAGCGCTTAAAATGCGTTTTTGCTTCCCTACGCCGGTATGATCCGGATCAGGTAGTAAGGGTCGACGGAACCGTCTCTCAGCCAAACAGGCACCCCCAGCAGATATAAAATTATGGATTCAGATGCGGGTTCGCTCATGAATCCTGCTTATCTTAGCACTTTTGTCTTCCGGATACAATAAGAGTTTTCGGTTTCGGCATTCGCAGTTTTCGGTTACGGCATTCGCAAACGGGTAAAAACCCGAAAATACGCCGACGGTTATGGCTTCCATAAGCACTCTTTGCTTGCATACGGCACTTTCATGCTGTATAGTATGAAAGATGCATTTTTCACAGGATTTGGTGCCGCAGACAGAACGTCGGTACCACAGAAAGGACAGCAATATGGATATCCGCACGCTGCAAAAAACCTATGAATCCCTTGGAGGAGAGCAAGTTACGATTAACGGCTGGATCCGTTCCATTCGAAACTCCAAGAATTTCGGATTCATGGTGTTAAATGACGGCACATGGTTTTCGCCGGTTCAGGTGATCATCTCCGCGGAGAATCTTTCCAATTACGAAGAAGTGTCCCATTTAAACGTGGGCGCAGCCGTCTATGTAACCGGCACCGTGGTGCTGACCCCCGAAATGAAGCAGCCCTTTGAAATTCACGCTGCCGAAGTGCAGATCGAGGGTGTTTCCACGCCGGATTACCCGCTGCAGAAAAAGCGCCACACCATGGAATACCTTCGCACGATTCCCCACCTGCGCGCCCGTACCAACACCTTCCAGGCCGTGTTCCGCATCCGTTCCCTGGCAGCCTATGCGATTCACCGCTTCTTCCAGGAGAATGATTTCGTCTACGTACATACGCCCATCATCACCTCCAGTGATGCAGAGGGTGCAGGCGAGATGTTCCAGGTGACCACCTTAGATCTGGACAATGTGCCCCGCAGCGAGGACGGCAGCGTGGACTACTCCCAGGACTTCTACGGCAAGCCCACCAACCTGACCGTTTCCGGCCAGCTGAACGGCGAAACCTACGCCATGGCCTTCAAGAACATCTACACCTTCGGACCCACCTTCCGCGCCGAGAATTCCAACACCACCCGCCACGCGGCTGAGTTCTGGATGATCGAGCCGGAGATGGCTTTTGCGGATCTGGAAGACGACATGGCAGTGGCGGAAGGCATGCTCAAATATGTGATCCGGTACGTGCTCGACAACGCACCGGAAGAGATGGCTTTCTTAAATCAGTTCGTGGATAAGGGACTGATCGAGCGCCTGGAACATGTGGCAAGTTCTGACTTCGGCCGGGTGACCTACACCGAGGCTGTGGAACTGCTGGCCAAGAACAACGACCAGTTCGACTACAAGGTGTCCTGGGGCTGCGATCTGCAGACGGAGCACGAGCGCTATCTGACCGAAAAGATTTTTGGCCGTCCGGTGTTCGTTACCGACTATCCGAAGGAAATCAAGGCCTTCTACATGAAGCAGAATCCCGACGGAAAGACCGTTGCGGCCATGGACTGCCTGGTTCCCGGCATCGGCGAAATCATCGGCGGCAGCCAGCGTGAAGACGATTACGAGAAGCTTCGCGCCCGCATCGAAGAACTGGGCATGAACGAAGAGACCTACGATTTCTATCTGGATCTGCGCAAGTACGGTTCTGCCCGTCACGCCGGATTCGGCCTGGGATTTGAGCGCTGCGTCATGTACCTCACCGGCATGGGCAACATCCGCGATGTGCTGCCGTTCCCGAGAACAGTGGGCAACTGCGAATTATAGTTACTATGCGCGGCGTACGAAAATAGAAATGCTGCGCAAGCATGCTTGCAGAAGCATTTCTATTTCGGACGCCGGCAGGCTGTTCTGCCCCACATAAGCAAATCAGCCGCGATAGCGGCGGTTGAGCAGCGAAGCTGCGGGATTTGAGCGATAAAGCCGGAGAATGCTTTGCATGCTAGCATGCAAAACATTCGATGGCCAACGGACATCGAGCGCCGACGGCGCGAGATGTCCGCATGGGGAGGGCAGAACAGGCGCGCATAGTAACAACTCATAATACAAGGAAAAGGAAAAGAACCATGAGCAAAATTGACATTCCCGAGGGTTACGTTCCTGCCCTGGACCTGAAAGAAACCCAGATCGCCATTAAGAAGGTGAAGGATTTCTTCCAGTCCCAGCTGGCGGCGGAACTGAACCTTCACCGTGTTTCCGCGCCGCTGTTTGTCACCCCGGAATCGGGCTTAAACGACAACTTAAACGGCGTCGAGCGCCCCGTCCGCTTCGGTATCAAAGAGCAGGACGAGCGCGAAGTGGAAATCGTCCATTCCTTAGCCAAGTGGAAGCGTCACGCCTTAGGCCGCTACGGTTTCAAACCCGGTGAAGGCCTTTACACCGACATGAACGCCATCCGCCGGGACGAGGAGACGGACAACATCCACTCCATCTACGTGGACCAGTGGGACTGGGAACGCATCATCACAAAAGAAGAGCGCACCAAAGAAACCCTGCACAAGATCGTCAAAGACGTTTACGAAGCCCTGCATGTGACGGAAAAATTCGTTTCCAACAAGTACGATTACGTTCAGTGCATTCTGCCGGACGAAATCACCTTCATCACCTCCCAGGAGCTTCTGGACCGCTATCCGGATAAGACGCCGAAGGAGCGGGAATACGCCGCGGCAAAGGAATACGGCGCCATCTTCTTAGAGCAGATCGGCGGAGTGCTTTCCAATGGGGAAAGACACGACGGCCGCGCGCCGGACTATGACGACTGGATGTTAAACGGCGATATCATCGTGTACTTCCCGGTGGATGATATTGCGCTGGAACTGTCCTCCATGGGTATCCGTGTGGACGCCAACGCCCTGACCCGCCAGCTGGCTGCGGCCGGCTGTCCCGAGCGGGCGGAACTTCCCTTCCAGAAGGCCGTGATGGAAGAGCGGGTGCCCTACACCATCGGCGGCGGTATCGGACAGTCCCGCATCTGCATGTTCTTCCTGCGCAAAGCCCATATCGGCGAGGTTCAGGTATCCATCTGGCCTCAGGAAGAAATCGATTTCGCCCGGGAACGGGGCGTGATCATTCTCTAGTTTTAACGCTGGGATTTTCAGCCGCGGAACGTGCGGCGATTTGACAATGTAATCCGTAAACAAAAAGCAGCGGTTTTCAATGTCCGGGATCAAACCCGGTGCCAACGAAAACCGCTGCCACATGAAACCGGTAAACAGTAAGGGGAAAACATGAGTAAACAGCTGCGGGATGCAAATATGGATCGTCTGATGGATGCAATGGTGTTATTGCAGAGCCGCGAGGAAGCCTATGCGCTTTTTGAGGATCTTTGCACGGTGAACGAAATGGTGTCTTTAAGCCAGCGTCTTGCCGTGGCCGATCTGCTGCGGCAGCAGCGCACCTATGCGGAAGTGGGCGAAGAGACCGGTGCATCCACCGCCACCATCAGCCGCGTCAACCGCGCGCTGCATTATGGACAGGACGGATACGAGACGGTGCTTTCCCGACTGGACGCCTAAGAAATAAGATCCTCGTCAGTCCGGATATTATTCTGTTTCGCCGGCTGATTCAGGATCCGAAAAATCGATCAGCTTTTCAATCACCATTTTTTTCATGAAAACATCAAAGGAAAGCGCGCAGATCAGCGCGAACCGCTGCAAAAGAGCCTGATCCTCATCCGGGGCATCCGCAAAAACGGACTGGCTCTTTTTGTATTTGGAGATGATATCCCGCACCAGCATGGAAGCCATGTCGCTTTCCATCCCCACAAGATGTTCGTAGATTTCATAGATGGAAAAATCATCCTCCTGTCCGAAGTACCGCTCGGTCACCGGGGAGAGGATGCGCTGGATGTCCTTCATGGAAAGAAAGCTTTTCATGTAGTAGATGAAAATCAGAAGCAGAAGATGATCCCGGGAATATTTTTTCTTATCCGGGGAAGGCAGTACGTGATTTTTGGTATAATTGTTGATCATGGTTTTGGTGAGAGACTTTTCATCCGCAGATCGTTTGACGCTGTAAAGCTCCCGGTCCAAAAAGCTGGTCACCTGGTCGACGTACAGATCAATGTTGGGGATATCCGCGGGATGGACATAGTCCAGTTCCTTTAAGGAATGCAGAACCTGGTGGGTGAGGTCGTGAAGTTCATTTTTCATATGCACCTCCATATGTGGTTTTGGTAACTGCATTATACAGGGCGAAGAACGATATTTCAACAACAGAAACCGCGGAACAGCGGTTAAAAAACTACATCACGGCAATTGAGGACAGAAAACCTTATGAACGACAGAAATGAATTTGGAACCGGCATCGATTTTGCCGGCGAACTGAATCCCCAACAGCTGAAGGGCTGTCTGACCACGGAAGGACCGGTGCTGATCCTTGCCGGCGCCGGCAGCGGCAAAACCCGGGTGCTGACCCACCGGGTGGCATATCTGATCGGGGAAAAGGGTGTGGCTCCGTGGAACATCATGGCCATCACCTTTACCAACAAGGCCGCCCAGGAGATGCGGGAGCGAGTTAACAAGCTGGTGGGATACGGCGCCGAAAGCGTCTGGATCGCCACCTTCCATTCCACCTGCGTGCGTATTCTGCGCCGGGATATCGACCTTCTGGGCTATGATTCCAATTTCACCATCTATGACGCGGACGATCAGAAAACCCTGATGAAGCGGATTCTAAAGGATCTGCAGATCGACACGAAAAACTACAAGGAGAAAATGTTCCTGGGCCGGATTTCCTCGGCCAAGGACGAGCTGATCAATGCCCGGATGTATGCCAACCGGGCCTCGGAAAGCGGCGACTATGTGGAAAGCCTCACCGCCCGGGTGTACACAGAATACACCTCCCGCTTAAAGGCGGCCAATGCCCTGGATTTCGATGACCTGATCTTAAAAACGGTAGAGCTGCTGAAGACCCATCCGGATGTGCAGAATCATTATCAGAACCTGTTCCGCTACATCATGGTGGACGAGTATCAGGATACCAACACCGCCCAGTTCGAACTGGTGCGGCTGCTGGCCGGAACCCGCCAGAATCTGTGCGTGGTGGGCGACGACGACCAGAGCATTTACAAGTTCCGGGGCGCGAACATCCACAACATCTTAAACTTCGAGCAGCATTACCCGTCTGCCCAGGTGATCCGCTTAGAGCAGAATTACCGTTCCACCAAGTCGATTCTAAACGCGGCTAACGGAGTGATCGCCAACAACGCCGGCCGCAAGGCAAAGACGCTGTGGACCGAAAACGACGAAGGACCGAAGATCCGCTTTGAGCAGTGCGACAGCGAATACGAAGAAGCCGAGCACGTGATGAAGCGGGTGCGGATGCTGTCCTCTTCGGGCAAGGCCCGATATGCGGACATGGCCGTTCTGTACCGCACCAACGCCCAGTCCCGGGTGCTGGAGGAAATCTTCCTGCGGGCAAACATTCCTTACCGGATCGTGGGCGGCGTGAATTTCTATGCCCGCCGGGAGATCAAGGATCTGCTGGCCTATCTGCGGGTGATCGAAAATCCGGCGGACGAAGTGTCCCTGCGCCGTATCATCAACGTGCCCAAACGGGGCATCGGCGAGGCTTCCATCAGCAAGGCGGCCACTTACGCCATCACCCACGACATGCCTCTGTTTGCGGCCCTTTTAGACGCGGATAAGATTCCGGGCATCGGCCGTACAGGCCTGAAAATGCGGGAATTTGCCCAGACCATGAAAGACTGGCAGGAGCAGATCGCCTACGGGGAACTGTCGGTATCTGAACTGATGGACGACATCATCGACATCACCGGCTACGTGCAGGAACTGGAAGCGGAAGAGACCGTGGAAGCTCAGACCCGTATCGAAAACATCGAAGAACTGCAGAACAAGATCGCCGCCTTCGAAGATACGGAAGACCTGCGCAAAAAGCAGGAAGCAAGAACCGAAAAGCAGATGCGGGCCGCAATGGAAGAAGATGAGGATGCAGCCGACGGATTTGACGATGATGAGGATGACGATGATGACGCGGCGGATGATCTGCCCGCTTTGGAATCGCCCCTGACCCGCTTCCTGGCAGACGTCAGTCTGATCGCCGATATCGACACAGTGGATCCCAATGCGGACTGCGTGCTTCTGATGACGCTGCACGCGGCCAAGGGTCTGGAATTCCCCTATGTCTTCATGGTGGGCATGGAAGACGGCCTGTTTCCCAGCCGTATGAGCCTGTTTGAAGAAGATGACGACTCCGAAATCGAGGAGGAGCGGCGTCTTTGCTATGTGGGCATCACCCGGGCCATGAAGGAGCTGGTGATGACCTCGGCCCGCAGCCGTATGGTGCGGGGAGAACGGCAGTATGGCGCCATCTCCCGGTTTGTGAAAGAGATTCCGCCGGAACTCATCGAAGGAAGCACCTGGGAGCGGGAAAGCCGAAGCGAAGCCTATGTGGGCTCCTACGATCCCGACCGGTCCGCCCGGGGGTATCGCACGGGCAATTACGGATCTTCCTACGGTGGATCATCCTATGGAGGTTCATCTTATGGTGGTTCGTCCTACGGCGCCCGTTCCGCCGGACAGAGCGGATCCTTCGGATCGCAGAATCGACCGGCGGCCGGATCCATGGCCTATCAGAATCCCCAGGGCGCGCCCACGGTGCGCGGACGTCACCGTCCCGTGCAGGACTTTTCGGCCAAAATCGCAAAAGAGCAGCCGGAATATGGCGTAGGAGACCGGGTGCGCCATCAGAAATTCGGCGAAGGCACGGTGGAAGCCATCCGGGATGGCGGCCGGGATTATGAGGTGACGGTGACCTTTGATACGGCCGGAACCAAAAAGATGTTTGCCTCCTTTGCACGGCTGGAAAAGGTATAGGGTTGTTTGTATTTTTGCTTGCGGGCTGTCGGATTGTCTGCTATAGTTGAAACAGTGATGAAAACACAGCGGGAAGTGATATCCTTTAAAGAAAACAGGTGCACGGCCCGGTACACCGATTGAAAATGTATCATCATCGGATTAAAGGAGGAAGCGCATGAAGGTTTGGAAAACAGTAAAGAAGATTCTGGGGGTGATTCTGGCGCTTGCCGCAGTTGCCGGCATCTGCTATGCAGTTTACAAGTATCTGAACCCGGAATACGATGAGGAATTCATCGACGATCTCGATGACGAGTTCGATGATGACGATTTCTTTGAGGATGAGGATGCGCCCGCGACTGCGTAAGCCGGTCCGGACAATGCGATTTGAACGATGCAGCGGGGAGAAATCCCCGCTGTCTCTTTCTGCGCGTAAGCAATGAGCCATGCGCGGACGAAAAGAAAACAGCGGTGCAAACTTGTTTGCATGAGCTGTTTTCTTTAAGGACGCATACGGCGAATGCCGTGACAACGAGTGATCGCATGCGTTCACGAGTCTGTCAAGCATGGCTCCATGCACCACCTGCTCCGGTGTCACCGTTTTCTTCAAGGAAAGGAGTTATTATGTCGTCATTCATCCAGTTCTTTGCCACTCCCGAAGTCGACGAGTGGGGAGACACCACCTGGAACCTGACCATGGGCGGTTACACGGCCATCGTCATCATCATCATCGCTCTGCTGCTTCTTGCCAGCGCCCTCTTCGGCGGCAAGCAGAAATTCAGCGTCCGCCAGGTGGCCTTCTCCGCCATGGCCATTGCCCTGGCCACCATCCTGTCCAATCTGAAGGTGATTCAGATGCCCATGGGCGGTTCGGTCACGCTGCTTTCCATGCTGTTCGTGGCTTTGATCGGTTACTGGTACGGCCCGGCTGTGGGTATTATGGCCGCCATCGCTTACGGTCTGCTGCAGATGATCATCGATCCCTACATTCTGTCTCTGCCCCAGATGCTGGTGGATTATCCCCTGGCCTTCGGTGCCCTGGGTCTGTCCGGTTTCTTCTCGAAATCGAAAAACGGCCTGATCAAGGGTTACATCCTGGGTGTGCTGGGACGGTATGCCTTCGCCGTGCTTTCCGGCGTCATCTTCTTCGGTGCCTATGCGCCTGAGAACTTCCCGAACCCGCTGGTGTACTCTCTTGCCTACAACGGCGGCTACCTGGCTGCAGAAGCTGCCATCACCATCATCATTCTGCTGCTTCCGCCGGTGAAAAAGGCCATGGCCACGGTGCGGGACATTGCTTAATACTCAAACCCGCTGGGTTCCCCGATGGGCTGCTCTAACAGCTCCGGGTGGGCAAAGATGTGCTTGATCAAGCGCAGGCTTTTTGCGAAGTAAAATCCGTCCGCGATGCGTTCGTCTAAGGTTGCTCCGATGTCGATCACGTCGCGGATTTCTTTTGTTCCGTCTTCCATCAGCACCTCTTCTTTATGCAGGGTTCCGATGGTCACCATGATGCTGTTGGTGCCGTAATTGTTCAGGTGATGATACACCGCCGGGCAGCGGATGCTGCCTAAGTTGCTGGCTAAGATGGTGGTGTAGTTGGGATCGCCGTCGGTTAAGACTTTCGGGTTGATGCCCCAGAAATCCAGCCAGCGGATGATGCGGATGGCGATGATTAACACCAGTTTCGGCAGGGAGGCGAACAGATCCAGGGTTTCGTCGATGCCGCCGGTGGCGTGCTCACTTTTACGGGTTTCCTTCACGTCTCCCACGATCTTTTTGCTGACGGTATCTAAGGTATCTTCATCCTTGGGCACCAGCACCATCAGGGATTCTTCGGCGTTGTCGGCGAAGCGGCGTTTCACCACGAAGCTTAAGCTGATTTCATCCCGCTCGTACAGGCTGTAGCCCTGAATAAAGCGGTTCATCAGGGGACGCTCCCGCACCATGCGGGCCAGGCCCACGATGGCTGCATGGAACACCGTGGTCTTGTAATCCGGGTGTTCGGCGTTTTTCTTCTCCAGATATTTCACCAGTTCCGTGGCGTCGATCTGGTCGTTTAAATACACTTCGCAGTCGGTGCGCTTGGGCAGCAGATATCCCATGACGGTCTGCAGTCCCGGTGCCTTGACTCTGCGGCCGTCCCGGCGATCGCCCCATTTTTTCTTATATGCTTCAGCCATTTGTTTACCTCCTTATATGCTGCCCTTTGGGGTCCGTACGTATAAGGTCTTTCTTCGCAGCTATTCTGATCCTCCGGTTTGATTGCCCTTCGGCGTCATTCATTTGCGGTTTCCGCATTTGCCTCTTCTTCCAGTGCACGATAGGCCACCTTGCCCACCAGGGTTTTGGGCAGTTCCTTCCGGAAAATGATTTCCTTCGGAAGGGCGTAGGCCGCGATGTGCGCCCGCAGTTCTTCCATGATCTGCTCCTGCAGCACGATGTCGCCTTCCACGCCGTCCCGGGGCACCACATAGGCCCGAACCCGCTGCATCCGGCGGGGATCCTTTACGCCGATGACACAGCTGTAGGATACGCCGGGAACACTGTCAATGACGTTTTCCAGCTGACCGGGATACACGTTGTAGCCGTTGGTAATGATCATGCGCTTGATGCGCTGAGAGAAGTAAATGTAGCCGTCTTCATCCATGCGGCCTAAGTCGCCGGTGTACAGCCAGGTGTCGCCGTCCGCTAATACCCGCAGGGTCTGGGCGGTCTCTTCCGGATTATCCAGATAGCCCTTCATCAGGGTGGGGCCTTTTAAGATGATTTCGCCTTCGGTATTAACAGGCACCACTTCGTCCGTGCCGGGTTTTACGATGGCGTACACCGTATCCGGGAAGGGCAGGCCGATGCTGCCGGGCCGGTATTCGTCCTTCGGCGTTAAGCAGCTGGCCGTAACACATTCCGTCAGGCCGTAGCCTTCCCGCACCTGAATTTCGGCGTGGTGCTCTTTTAAGAAGGTGTCGATCTTCTTTTTCAGCTCCACCGACAGGGAATCTCCGCCGCAGAACATGCCTTTTAAGAAGCTTAAATCCTTGCCGTCCAGCTGGGGCATATGCAAAAGCGCCTCGAAGATGGTGGGCACGCCGGCGATGAAATTCGGCCGGGTTTTGATCAGCATGTCCGCATAGGTTTTGGCGTTAAAGGTGGGCATCAGGATGCAGCAGGCGCCATGGGACAGCACCGTGTGGAAGTTGATGCCTAAGCCGAATCCATGGAACATGGGCATGCAGGAAAGCATGCTTAAGCCGTAATGGAAGGGCTGCTCGATGTGCTCCACGGCCTGCAGAGACAGGGCGTTGAAGTTTAAATCCGTTAAGCAGATGCCCTTGGGAACGCCGGTGGTTCCGCCGCTGTACAGGATGACGGCGGTGTGATCCTTCTCATATTTGATGGGCGGCAGTTCCTGGGTGCGGCCTTTCTGAATGAAGGTGTCCCAGCGCAGATCCTGGGGACGGTCCGGTGCCAAAATGTGCTTGCGGCCTTCCTTGGCGAAGAAAGCGGCAGACACCGGGAAGGGCAGGGCCTTGTGCATCCGTGCAACGATGACGATCACCGGGTGATCCGCCTGCATCACGGCCTCTTTCACCTTGTCGTAAAACAGATCCAGGGTGATGATGGCCTTGCTTTTGGACACGTTTAAATAGAATATGATTTCATTTTTGGCGGAAAGGGGGTGCACCATGTTGGCCGCCGCGCCGATGCGGTTTACCGCGTAAAAGGCGTCCACAGCCGGCGGACAGTTGGGCATGCAGATGGTCACCCGATCGTCCCTGCGGATGCCTAGGGCTGCGAGTCCCTTTGCGGCCCCTTCAATCTGGGTCACAAACTGCTGGTAACTGGTTTTCTTGCCGTAGATCTGATAAGCCGGTTCCTTCGGATGCTGTACAGCCATTTCCGAAACCATTTCAAACATGGTTTTTTGGGGGTATTCCAGATGATTGCGGTGCATGGGTTTACCATTCCTCTTTTACATGATCCTGTCGGCGGCCTGCGTCGGCTGTTACCTTTTTGTCCTTACGGATGCTGCCGGAAGTTTGCGCCGGCTGTTTTCGTTTCAGGGACTCTGTCGACGGTCTGTGCCGGCCGCTTCCCTGTTTTCGTTCCATGGATTCAGCCGGCGTCATCCGCCGGCTGAATCCAAAACACTCGTTGAAATTTTACTCGAGTGGATCGCCGTTGACAAGGGGTTCGTCATCAGCTTCCAAAGGAATTAAAATGCAGCGCTGTCCGTCCACGATGGTGCGCAGCACCGACCCCTTCCGCTCATCCGGCACACGTACCACCACGGGCACACCCCGGCTCTGTCCTTCCTCCGGACGAAGGCCGGCGTCGGACAGTTCTTTTTCCAGGGAAACCACCCTCTTCTGCAGGTCTTTTTTCTCGATGCGCAGGGCATGATTTTTGATGGTGCGCTGATCCAGCAGTTCCTCCGCCGTGGGCACATCCTGCTCGAAGAAGGAACGGTAGCCATGGAGAATCTTCTGGGCTTTGGGCTCACTGATACCGCTGTCTGTCAGCAGTTCTTCCACGGCGGCCTCGTCCATGGGCGTGGCGGTTTCTTCCTCTTCGGGATGGGTTTCCTGCTCGTAGCGAACCCGCTCGTACAGTTCGCCCTGCACATCCAGCACGGCATCAGGGGTCTCTTCTTCATCCGGCCCCAGGGCGGAAATCAGCATGGCGGAAAAGGCTTCCCGCTTCTCCGCGGAGGTCAGCTGCATGGTGACGCCCAGGGCGTTTTCCCAGAAGGTCCGGGGCGGCTTTGTGTCCTGCCGGTTGTACACCAGGGTCTGATGAATGTCGGCGCAGCGGTCTTCGAAGGCCGGAAACAGAAATCCGGTGTCGGGACTGCCCACCACCCAGTCGCGGATGCGGGTACCGATGCGGTGCTCGTCCTCCCGGTAACCTAAGCCGGGCTTGGAAAGAGCCACCGGGCAGATGGCGCCCAGGATGTAGGAGTAGACCTCGTCGCCGTCTTCTAAGGCGATGTGATCCGAGGAACGGGCCACCACGTCGTAGGTATCGGCAAACAGCAGAATCAGGAAATTACCCACGTAGTCGTACTGTTCGATCACCAGGTCGTACCAGGTGTTTAACAGATCCTCGTCCTCCAGGCCGCTGTTGCGCAGATTCAGCATCAGCTCCTGCTTTCCGCCGGGCTGCTCCTCTTCTGCCGGGAAGGGCAAAAGGAGCAGGTTGTCCGCCAGTTTTCCGGACAGGACCTTCTTTGCGATGTCCACGTACTTGTACTGTTCTTCGTCTTCTAAGGTGAGGAAAGACGAGGAGAAGGTTAAAACCTTCTCCTTGTCGGCGTTGATGTAACAGCCGGCCAGCCGTGTGAAGCTGGAGCTGTCTTTTTTCAGGCGGCGCTTTAACTCCGCCACTTCATTTTTATTCATGTTTCTGTTCCTATGATTTCGTAACGCACCGGCTTTTTGCGTCACACCTGCAGGCGTCCGCGAAAAAGCCGGTCTTCTGTGGTTTTTGCTGCATTATTCTTCCGGAATCCGGATCTGGTTCAGCCGGCGGTTCATGTCGATGATCTGTTCTTTGGTCAGATCCAGCGCACTCATCCGGATCATCTGCAGGGGTGAGAACGCAACCATATGGGCCATCTGTTCTTCCTGGCTCATCCCGGCGCCGGGTTTCACCCGGGGCTTGCCTTCCTTCTCTTCGATGGCCTTCCACATGGCTTCGCGCCGGGTGTTCAGCTGTGTTAAGAACGACATCATCAGATGCAGGCCTTCCGGCGTTTTCATGATATCACGCATCAGGCACTTGATGTTGAAGTAGCCTTCCGGCGTTTCAATGTCAAACCAGTTTAACACCACGCCCTTTTCGAAGGAATAGGCCGGATCCGCCTCATTCACATGGCAGAAGTTCTGTTCTTCAAAAAGGCTTCCGGCTTCGGCCCGGACGGTGTATTCTCCTTCCGGCTGTTTCACCGCAAAGTGGAAGAAGTGATCCTCCGCCGCAAGGGTTTTGGGCTCGCCGTTTACATACAGCGTCACTTCCGGCTGGTTGGAGTAGACCACGAATTCCGTCTCGTCGCCGTCCCGGTTTACATATTCCTTACTGCACAGATGAATCATGGGCTCTTCTGTCAGCCAGGCCTGATAGGCGTACCACACATCCTTGCGATAGGCGCGGTCGAAGGTCACCAGACCCTTGTTGTTGCGGCCGTGGGTACCGCCCTCGTCCCGGGCGTCGGCAGCGAAATCGAACATGTTCCAGACGTGGGTGGCCCACATGTATTTCCGGGCAAAGAGCTGTTTGATCATGCTCTCGTGATATCGCATCTGGTACTCGTTGGTGTAGTCGCCCGGTTCGGGATGGGCCGAATGCCACAGGGAGTTTTCGCAGCCGTACTCGGACATGCCCACCGGGATGGTGGGATGCAGTTCGTGGAAGCGGTCGAACCAGGGGCCGTTGTCCTCTAAGTGTCCGCCGTACCAGCCGAAGTAATGGTTGTAGGACAGCACATCCGGCACAGAAAGCAGATCGTGATCCACCGGCAGCATGGAAATGCAGGCCATGGTGGAGGGACGGGTGGGATCCATCTGATGGATCAGCTGGTTTAACTCCTGATGGAAGGGCACCAGGTTCGGGTTGTCGCCGTGAGCCATGGTAATCTCATTGGAAATGCCCCACACGGCGATGGAGGGATGGCTGATATTCTGGGTGATCAGCTCCTTCATCTGGCTGCGGCCGTTGTCCCGGGCGTTATCCAGGTGCTCACTGATATAGGGAATCTCCGTCCACAGCACCAGGCCCAGCTCGTCGCACAGATCGTAGGTGTACTGATCATGCTGATAATGGGCTAAGCGGATGGTGGTGGCGCCCATGTCATACACGTGCATCACCGAGGTTTTCATGTCGGCTTTGGTGATGGCGTTACCCTTGCCCAGCCAATCCTGATGCATGGCCACGCCGTGCAGCGGATAGGATTCGCCGTTTAAAAAGAAGCCCTCGTTGACGTCGATGACAAAGGAGCGGATACCGAAACGCACCGCTATCTCATCGGTTTTGGTGTCTCCGTCATACAGTTCGGCCACAGCCGTGTACAGGAAGGGATCCTTCCGGCCGTTCCACAGATGGGGCTGGGCGATGGTAATGGTGACGTCGCATCCTTCCCCTTCCGCCACCGCCGTCTGTAGCGAAGCGACGTCGCTTCCCGCGGTTAAGGGCCGGGGTGCGTCTGCCGCCGGCAGGTAACCCATGGCAGCCTGGGGGCCTTCCCTGCGGTCCGCCGCGTCAAAGGGCGCCGGATCCAGACAGCTGACCGCGCCTTCATAAATGCGGATGCGCACGTCGCCGCCCGTCACCTTGCTTTCCACACGTACGGAAGCGGTTCCGTCCGCGTTCAGCACCGGGGTCACCTTCACGCCGCAGCCGCCGAAGGTGTCCATGTCGAAACGGGTTTTGGAAACCACCACCAGGCGCACGCTGCGGTAAATGCCGCCGTAAAAGGTGAAGTCTGCGTTCTGGGGATACACGTGATCGTTGGCGCTGTTGTCCACCGTCACCTTCAGGGCGTTCTTTCCCGGCACCAGAAGGTCGGTGACACAGTAACGGAAGCGGCTGTATCCGCCGTCATGGCTGCCCGCCGTGCGGCCGTTTACTTCCACCGTGGCAGAGGCGGAAACACCGTCAAATTCAAGATAGACGTCCTCATTGGCGCCGGCTACGGGCGCATCGAAGGCGGTCTCGTAGGTGCAGGTTCCCCGCCAGTAATCTCCGCCGCCGTCCTGACCGTCCGCGGCATTCCAGGAATGGGGCAGATCCAATGTCTGCACCGAACCGTCCTTGCCGTAGGTAAACGTCCAGTTGTTCATCAGTGAATGTGTTTTTTTCATGATCCTCTCTCACCTCTCTGTCTCTCTCAGTTTTTCGGTCTTTCGGTCTTTTGACCCTTCAAGTGTTTCAGCCTCCCAGCCTTTCAGCCGCTCAGCCTTTCGGCCTTTATATACCCATCCCGGCCACATATTCCTCCGAAAAGGAGGGATGATCTGCCAGGGATAAAACCTTTACCTGTTTTGCCAGCTGTTCCAGTTCCCCCTCTTTGGAGTTCTGCAGCCAGGCCATTGCTCCTGCCAGAGCCAGATTTCCCGCCCCGTGCACGGATTGCGTCCCCTCTTCAGGGAAGAGACGTATGCGCTTGGCCGCGTCTGCGGACAGGGCGCTGCCAAAACTGCCGGCCAGTTCAATTTCCACCGGTGCTTCCAGAGACAGACCTGCCTCTTTTCGCAGCAGCCGCACGCCGGCATAGACGGCACCTTTGGCCAGCTGAATCTGGCGGATATCCTCCTGAGTCAGCCGGATGCTGCCGGTCTCGTTTTTCGCCAGCACAAAGCCCTCTTCGGCATAGGGCTCGCTAAGGGTGCCGTTGGCATCCACGAAACCGTTCTGCCGCAGAGCAGCCAAAACTTCGATGGCACCGGTTCCGCACAGGCCCCGGGCCGGTGCATTCTGAATGGTGCCAACAGCACACCGGGAGCCCGCCATGCGCACGTGGCACACAGCGCCGGCCACCGAAGGCATACCGCAGGACAGATGACCGCCTTCAAAGGCAGGTCCGGCGGCCACAGAGGCGGCCGTCATGCCCTCTTCTGTGAAAAGCACCAGCTCGCCGTTGGTGCCCAGATCAATGAGCATCCGTCCGCGATCTCCTGCCGGCACCTGTTCCCAGGGCCCGCCGGGGGCCCGAAGGGCATAGATGCCGGAAACCGTATCGCCGCCCAAAAAGGAGCCGATACAGGGAAACACGGTCCAGGTTACCCCTTCACAGCTGCGGCTTACCAGGTCTGTGCCATAGGGCGTAAAGGGTGCCTCGCACAGGCCATCCGTGGGATAGCCCAAAAGGAAATGGGTCATCACCGTATTGCCGCAGAGGGCTATCCGGCAAATGCCCGCAGCCGCAAGGATACGGCTTAAAGTGCGAAAACTATCTGATGACAGCGGGTCGGCGGCTTCCGCCGGTGTCATTTCAGGCACTGTCTCGTCCCCGTTTACCAGCTGCACAAACAGTTTGGCCAGATCCTTCCACACCGCCTGGGTATACCGCGTGGTACCGCCCGCCCGGGCGCCCATCAGGCGTGTGATCACATCCGCGCCGAACCGGCGCTGGCTGTTGGATCGCTGGAGAACGGCCAAGATTTTTCCCGTTTCTGCATCAAAAAGAGACGCCGCCAGGGTGGTGGTGCCCACGTCCGCCGCAATGGAGAGTGTCATGCCCGAAGTACTCCCTCGATGGCCGCCAGAAACTCGTCATAGGTCTCTAAGGCCGGATACTGGGGATAATCCCGCTTGATGGCATCCGTGGTGCGGAACAGGAAACCGGCCTTGCTGGCGGAAATCATGCCCAGATCGTTAAAGCTGTCGCCGGCGGGGATGGTGTCGTAGCCGATGGACTGCAGGGCGCGCACCGTGGTCAGCTTGGACTTTTCGCAGCGCATCTGATAGCCGGTAATGGTGCCGTCTTTGGCCACCTCCAGGGTGTTGCACATCAGGGTGGGATAGCCCAGCTTTTCCATCAGAGGCATGGCAAACTGCTCAAAAGTGTCGCTTAAAATCAGCACCTGCGCCTGGGCGCGCAGAGCGTCTAAGAACTCTTTGGCTCCCGGCAGGGGATCGATTTTCGCAATGACTTCCTGAATCTGGGGCAGGCCCAGACCATGCTCGTTTAAGATACCGATGCGCCATTTCATCAGCTTGTCATAATCGGGTTCGTCCCGGGTGGTACGCTTTAGCTCCGGGATCCCGCTGGCCTCGGCAAAAGCGATCCAGATTTCGGGAACCAACACACCTTCCATGTCCAGACATACAATATTCACGATGTTCTCCTTTTCCTTTCCTGCATTACAAATTCCGGCAGGCATGCTTCATGGCGTCCACATCGGCGTCCGCTGCCCCGTCGGGGCTGTAGCGGGCCTTTTCATAAAGGGCAATCCGCCGGGCGGCTGCGGCATCTGTGGCCGTTTCCAGTTCCGCCGGCGTCCGAAGGGCCGCCTTCTGCAGATCTTTGTTCTGCTTTGTAACATACCGGCGGTACAGACGGCGCACCTTCTGAGAAGGCGTACCGAACAGCAGCGGGATGCGGTCTTCTGCACCGGCGTCGATCCGCTCTTTTGCCATGGGTTTGCGTATCAGGCTTTCCGTCTCGTCGGTGATGATTCTCCCCTGGGAGTAAAAGCCTTTGTACAGCCGTTTTACCGCTTTAAAGAGGGTGACGATAATGCCGTAGGCGACGGCCGCCAGCACCACCCACAAAAAGACATCTGCCAGAAACTCCAGCACCGGATTGGGCTCTGCCGGAAACAGGGCCGCGATCCCCGACGCACCGGCGTCCATGGTCGAAAAATCCAGGGTCTGCTGCTGGGCCTCTTCCACCGCGGGATTGGGGCCAAACAGGCCTAATAAAAACGCCAGCAGCGCCTGACGGGCCCCCTCAAACAGGGGCAGCAGCCGTTCCAAGGGCAGCAGGTATAAAAACAGCACCCCTAGGATGACGGCGAATAAAAACACGGCGGTAACGGCCCGGCCGGTGGCTGTGATCTGTTCTGCAGGCAGATTTGCGGTGCGCAGGTTTTCCTGCAGAAAGCCGGTACGGCCCATACGGACCGATACCAGGGTGTGCAGCAGAAGCCACACCGCCAGCAGCACCACAAAAAGCCGCATCAGAAGGGGCCGGCCCAGAAGCCAGGCTGCCAGATCGTAGACCAGAAACAGAGCCGCCATCACCATCGGCGGCTGTCCTCCCCGGGCATCCGTCTCCAAAGCACGGGTGCGCCTGTAAAAGGTTACCACAATCTGCAAAGCACTTACAATCCCCAAAGCCAGCAAAGTGCCGGTATGAAGGGAGCCGACAATGGCCGCCGGATCCGCGGCCCGAGCCGCTGTAATCGCCGCGGAAGGCTGGGCATCCAGCACCGCTCCCAAAGATGCGCCGATCCAGGTGACGCCGGCCCCCAGCCCTAAGCAGCCCACAATAAACAGGATGAAAAACAGAGAAATCTTCCGCAGGGCCCAGAACCCGAATACCAGCACCAGCACCAGAAGAAGCAGGGCGTACAGCCGGCCGTCTTCGATGGTGCGGTCTAAAACCAGGGTCAGGGAACTGCCGTATTTGCCGCTGGTGTCAAAATGGGCGCCGTTTAGCCAGACGCCTAAAATCAGGGCAAATCCGTAAAACAGCATACCCTCCAACAGGAGCGCCAGCAGACGGTCCAGAAGGGCACTGCGATGCAGATCTTCCGTGGTCCATTCTTTTGTTTTCTGCACGTTATCCCTCCTTTCCGTCCGCTGCAAAACACCTGTAAATATTCTTTTAAGAAACCTCCCAGAGCAGCCGCTCCACCCGGGCCGGCACTTCCGCCCGGGGCGTCTCGCCGGAGCGCAGAGGCAGAATCCACATGGCCTCCGACTGCATGGCGGCCAGTTCCCCAAAGGCCTCGGCCATCTCCTCGCGCTGGGAGGAGGAAATCAGCACGTAAATCACGTCAGTGCGGACGTTCTGTTCCCGCTTCCGGCGCACCAGCTCGGCGGTGAAATCCTCCATGGGCCGGGAAAGATCCAGCCGGGCTAAGGATTCCCGAAGGCTGTTTAAGTGACTGCTGTCCGCGCCGGCGGGAAGATGCAGCACCTGATTGGAAAGCATGTCCTGGGCGTTGGCGTAGGCGGATACCGGAATGCCCTGTCCGATGAGAAGTTCCGCCAGGGAATGGGTGATGCGGATGCTCTCCTCCTTCAGTTCCTTCCGCTCTAATACGCCGTCGTTTTCCAGGTTTAACAGCAGACACACTTCCTGGCGCACCGTGTCCGCAAAGACGTTGGTGCGCAGTTCCCCGGTGCGGGCGCTGGCCTTCCAGTTAATGTCCCGCATGCTGTCGTAAATCTCGTAGGGGCGGATGCCCGCGAAGGCGAAGGGATCCGGATAGGTGCGCTTCTGGATCTCGATCTCCCCGTTTAACCGGCGAAAGGCCACCATAAGCCGGGCTGCGTCCGCATGGCCGGGATACACGTACACCTCGGTGCGAAAGGCGGTCTGCTTCCAAAGCGTGTCTGACATGAACAGATCCGAGGTGGACAGATCTGCCCCCTCAATGGCATAGAGACCCCGCCGGGTACCGGTAAAGATCAGCCGGCGGGTGATCCGCTGATACATCAGTACGGAAAAAATATCGTTTTTGTAGGAACGGTCGTTGACGGAAATGTTTTCCTCCCGGCCGAAATCCAGATGGCGGTCGGTTTCGAACTTTACCCGCAGCGCCACCAATGGCAGAATCTTCCGGTTTTCAATGGTTTCCACTAAGGTGCCGGTCTGTCCTTCTTCGATATCGTGATCCGCAAAGCGGATGGACACGGACAGCCCCCTGTCCCAGAAGTGCCGGTACAGCCAGCGCTGCAGGGCGTAAACCAGAAGAACCCCTGCCAGAATCAGAAGCATGGTTCCCATGAGAATCCTTTCGAAATTAATTTCGTCCGCCGGTAAAATCCTCTGTGGGCACCGTGGTCTGACTGACCACTTCTTCGATCACCTCTCCGGCGCGCCGGTTGGCCATACCGCCGCCCGCTAACACCAGGCGATGGGCCAGGACGCTTTCCGCCAGGGGCTTGATGTCTTCGGGCACCACGTAATCGCGGCCGCAAAGCAGGGCATGGGCCTGGGCTGCCCGAAGGAAGGCTAAGGTTCCACGGGGGCTCACACCGGTTAATACCTGCCGATGCTGACGGGTGCCCTGTACGATCTGGGCGATGTAACGGCGCAGCAGGGGATGCACGTAAACCTCGTGTACGCGCTGCTGCAGGCCGGCCAGATCTTCCGCGGTCATCACCGCCGACAGAGCGGCTAATGGATCGTTGTTGATGAAACGGTCCATAATGGCCACTTCCTCGTCCTCTGAGGGCAGGCCCATGGAAAGCCGCATGAGAAAACGGTCCATCTGGGCTTCCGGCAGAGGAAAGGTACCAGCGGTTTCGATGGGGTTCTGGGTGGCAATGACGAAGAAAGGCCGGCCCACCGGACGGGTTTCACCGTCGATGGTCACCTGACGCTCTTCCATGCACTCCAGCAGAGCGGACTGGGTTCGGGGCGTGGCCCGGTTGATTTCATCTGCCAGCAGGATCTCGCAGAACACCGGTCCCGGCCGGAAGGTAAAGGCCGATTCCTTCTGGTTAAAATAGTTTAAACCGGTCACATCGGAAGGCAGCAGATCCGGGGTAAACTGGATCCGGGAAAAACGGCCGTCGATGGAGGCGGCCAGAGAGCGGGCCATCACGGTTTTACCTGTGCCAGGCACGTCTTCTAAGAGCACATGGCCGCCGGCTAACAGGGCGGTGACAATCCTCTCCGTCACCTGCTCCTTGCCGATCAGAACCTGCGCCACATTCTGTAAAATCTTTGATGCGTCCGGCTGATTCATGGTGCTTTACTCTCCTGTATATAACTTTTACTGTTGTTTCGGCTGCTCCGGCTGAGGGTTATCTGCCGTTGTTGGCGGCTGCTGCGGAGGATAGGGCTGCTGCGGCTGTCCTGCGGCGAACCGCTGGCGCAGTGCCTCGTCCTGCAGGCGCTTCCGCTCTTTCCGGGTCATCCGTTTCGGCTTGTTGGCCGCTTCGGGATGCTTTTTCAGATAGGCTTTGCGGCAGGCGCGCACGATCAGCGCGATCACGGCGATGATCACAGCGTAGGGGATCAGATAGATGATCACGTACAGCAGACCTTCCATGAAGCCAAGGAAGCTGCTCCAGGCATCGTCAATGGTCTCCAGAAGCCGGGTGACGAAGGACTTGCGTTCCACCGGCGTGGAGCTGTAACGGCGCACTTCCGTCAGCTGCAGATCCACGGTGGAGTAGCTGACATCCGTATCCATGGAGGCCAGCTGCGTGCGATAATCATTTAAGGAGCTTTCCACTTCCGTCAGACGCTCTTCGATCATGATCATGTCCGCAATTTCCACGGCCTGATCCATCATCTCCAGCAGACGCTTCTGCTCAATTTCCAGGGACTCGATGTAGGTTTTGGTGCTGGCATAGCGCTTGCTGATGTTCTCGGCGTTGGTGGAGCGGCTCATCACCTTGCCCACGCCGTCCATGCCGCTTAAGAAGGATTCAAACGATGCCGAAGGCACCCGGATTCGCATATAAAGGGTGCGGGTACCGGAGGAGGCGTTTTCGTTGTACCAGCCGTAGCTGTTGTCCGATTCGCTTTCGCTTTCGATAAAGCCGCCGGCCTCGGAAATGGCCGCCCGGATGCGGGTTTTGCTCTCGTCGTACTCTAAGGATTCCACCCGGATATTGGCGGTGTAGACGATCTTGCTCTGGTCGATGACCGCGTTGTTTCCGGAAGCGCCGGATTCATCTTCCGCCTTGACTTCCGGCGTTCCGGCAGCCGGACTTTCGACGTACGACTCGTCCATGTCATACGCCTCTTCTTCATACGCGATGTTATTGCTGCTTCCGTAATAGGAACTGTCATAGGCCGCTTCGGTGGGTGCGCTGTCTTCCGTCTTATAGTACGACCCGCCTGCACCTGAGTTCCCGGCGGACGAACCGCAGCCGAAAAGCGCACCGGCCAGGAAAGCCGCCGATACAATCAATGAAATAATGCGTTTCTTTGTTCCTTTCATGGATTCCCCCTTTCTTCTTCGGGACCAGATCAGTTCTCATTATTTAAGTCGCACTTTTCATCGTCTCATAACAGAAACGGCTCCGGCGAAGCATCTCTTCGTCGAAGCCGCATACTTCATATGTATTTTACCAAATAACAGACAATCTTCGCAATGATTCCGTCAAAATACTGTTGATTCGAGAAAACCGTTTTTCTGCCCTTCTCTCCTCGGCCACAGAAGACGGATCGTCGCACAGGGGTTTCGTCAGCGGATCAGGGAATGCCATTCCTGCAGAGAGCGGATCGGTCCGCCGCCGTGCTGCTTCACGTAACGGATTCCTTCCGCCGCCGCCCGGGCCGCTGCCATGGTGGTGATGTAGGGAATGCGGGCCTTGATGGCGTTCTTGCGCAGGTAGCTGTCGTCGTGAGCGCTGTCCTTGCCCACCGGCGAGTTGATGATCAGATCCACTTCGCCGTTGGTGATCAGGTCGAGGATGTTGGGA
>JAZPYY010000003.1:0-2198 GCA_045544375.1 Shuttleworthella sp. | reverse complement strand
CCGGGTGCTTTTGCACCCGGCGCCTCCATGGGTCGAATCCCCAATGATTCAATTGTCAATTCGCCTTCTTACTGGGCATCGGGACTTAAGATCCGGTTTACGATGTCGCAGTAGAGCTCCGGATTGTTGCCATTGATTTCATCGCAGTAGGCCTGCCAGTCCGCATCGCTTTCGATGTCCTTCCGGCCGGTGATGAAGTCCGGATACCAGATGGAATACACGGTGCGGATATTCGTGGTATTGAAGGAGGTCTCCTGGGATTCATCCGGGGTCATCTGGGATGTAATCTCACTGCCCACCCGTGCGGTATTGTCGTAATACTGCCACATATCGATGCCGTGGTTCATCCAGTCCGCGTAGCCTAAATCCACGTTCTTGGCCACATCCAGACCGATGACACGGCGGCCGCTTCTGGCGGTTTCCAGATCGTCCGCCTTCATCACATCCTGATTGATGACGTACCACTCTTCGCCGTCCCGCTCTTCCACGTCATAGGAACCGTCAGGAAGCCATTCCTGGTAGAAGGAATCCTGGATTTCCGCCTGCTGCTCGCGGGAGAAGCCGCGGGACCGCATGAGGCCGCCTTCGTCGCTGTAGAACCAGTCCAGGGCCGTGCACAGCGCCGCGATATCCTTGTCCTTCGCCTTATCGGTGATGCAGACCGCCACGGCAGACAGACCGGAGCGGTCATGATACATGGAAGGCTCACTGGAGCAGGTTTCCAGATCGCCGTAAACGTCGTTGATGGGTGAGGGGGCACCGTAAACGCAGATGCCGTCCACGGCCATCTGGTTGCCCAGGGAGGAAATCATTCCGTACCAGGCGCCCACCTTGCCGGCGTACACCCGCTCGGTATCCACAGTCCAGAACAGGATATCCGCAGATTCATCGAAGTCCTTCTGCAGCCATCCCTTGTCGTACCAGGCCTTCATGCATTCCAGATAAGTGCGGGTCTGCTCCGTGGTCAGGCCGCAATAACACTTGCCATCCTCCAGGTAATACATGTTGTTGCCTTCGCCGAAGCCGCCCACGAAGTCGCCCATAGGGATGACGCCGGAGCCCGGGATCTGCATGGCATAGCCATCGGTAATGCCTTCCTCAGCAAGAGCCGTGGTGAAGATCTCCAGCATCCATTCCCAGTCGGAAAGATAGATGGGGTCGGTGTTTCCGCTGGGGAACACCACGTCGTCTTCCCAGGTCCGGCAGCTGTCATCGGTGTAACCGCCGGTGAAGGCTTCGCCGGTTTCCGGGTTCTTGCCGTATTTTACGATCCAGTCCCGGCGGTAGCAGTAACCGCAGTAGGGTTCGGTGGGCTTGTCCGCCAGGGTGTAGAGTTCCAGGTAGCGGTACTCGCCGTCCACGTAGTTTTGCAGACGATTGCCGTAAATGTTCTCCAGGTTCTTCTCCCACTTCTGGTAGTTGGGCATGTATTTCTTCACATACTCCGTCAGGTCCAGGGCGACGCCTTCCTCATACAGCTCCACGGCGGAGGATGAGCTGTACGCCATGGTAATCACGTCCCGGTATTCGCCGGTGCCCATGAGGGTGTTCATGGTATCCGACTCGGTGCCGGTGGGAAGGGTGTCAAAGTCGATGGCGATCTTCTTGCGTGCGCCGTCCACGTCCCAGTCCTTCGACAGCCAGTACTTCATAATCGGGTTGTCATCGTAATCGTCATAGTAGAAGCTGTTTTCCGCCGTGGCGATCAGATAGGTAAAGGTGGTAGCCTCGGTGGGCTCTTCGATGGGACGGGTGTCCTCCGCGGGTTCTTCTTCCGCCGCCGTCTCCTCTTCAGCCGCTGCCGTTTCTTCCTCTGCCGCAGGTTCCTCTTCTGTGGCTTCCGTCGCAGTCTCTTCCTGAGCGGGCGTGCTTTCCGCCGCAGGTGCCTTCTCGCCGCCGCAGGCCGCAAAAACCATGGTGCCGGCAAGCAGCAGCGCTGCCAGTGACATCAGCCGGTTTCTTCTTGTTTTCATGTATCCCTCCTTGTAAAAAAACGCTTGCAAAACTGGCCTTCACACTAGCGCCACGGGCATGTTTTTGCCGTCACAGGCATGCCCTTTTGCAAGCAAAAAAATATATATATACTTTATCATAACTTGCGGATATGTACAGAGATTTTTTCGTTTTTGAGTTATGTTTTTTTGACGTCTTTCCATCTTACATGCGTGAAGGGCGGGCTGCATCTTGCAGCCCGCCCT
>JAZPYY010000002.1:0-13321 GCA_045544375.1 Shuttleworthella sp. | reverse complement strand
TACCGTCTGCTTAGCAGAAATACAGTGCGAAGATCCCTCCACGCGGCTTCGCCTTGGTCGGGATGACAGCGCTGTTGGTGACTTGTAAACAGCCCCATAAACGAAATTTGCATTTTCTCTCCTTTGGTGTTACAATATAAGAAAAAGGAGGTATGCCCCATGAAAATCGAAACCATCGTCCTGAACGAAGCGCGCAACGTGACCCTGACCGTATACCTGCAGGAATGCAGTACCGAGACCCGGGTACCCAAAGTGCGGCCCGGCATGCTGGTGCTGCCCGGCGGCGGGTATCAGTACTGCTCCGATCGGGAAGCGGATCCGGTGGCTTTCCCGTATTTAAAGGCCGGCTGCCAGGTGTTCATCCTGCGCTATTCCGTAGGTGCGGACTCCGTGTGGCCCACGCCGCTTGAGGACTACGAAGAGGCTATCTCCCTGATCCGGGAAAAGAGCGATGAGTGGGGCGTCTACGAAGACAAGATCGCTGTCATCGGCTTCTCCGCCGGCGGACATTTAGCTGCCGCCGCAGCGACCATGGCCAAAAACCGTCCCAACGCCGCCATCTTAGGCTACGCGGTTTCCACGGAAGACGTGAAGGGATGCAATCCCACCGCGCCGGATACGGTGCCCGAAATCGACGAGCAGACCCCGCCCTGCTTCCTGTTCCACAACCGTACGGACGGACTGGTGCCGGTGATGAACTCGGTGCGCTTCATGGAAGGCCTGGCCAACAAGGGCATTTCCTTTGAATCTCACATTTATGCCTTTGGCCCTCACGGCTTTTCCACCTGCGACACCTCCGTGCAGGCCGCGGACACGAAAATCACCCCCCGCGCCCGCAACTGGGTGGGCGATTCCATCGGCTGGCTGAAGGAAGTGTTCGGCGAATTTGAAGGATCGAAGATGGGCGAGCCCCAGATTTCCGCCCACGTCAACGACAACTATCTGCCCTACCTGACCGTGGACTGCACCTTAGGCCACATCATGGAAAATCCCCAGGCGGCGGCCATGATCGGCCAGATGATGGCCCAGGGCAGCGGAAAAAACGGCGTGCAGGTGGCCAACGTAAATCCGGAGGAAGGCTTAAAGATGGTGTACGGAAGCACCCTTCGGGATGTGCTGGGCTTCATGCGTCCGCCGAAGGAGATGATCGACGCCTTAGACGCCCAGCTGCGTCAGATCCCTGTGTGAGACAGGGTGTGAGACAGGGTGAGACAGGGGACAGGTCGTCGTCCCATTTTTGATGCCGCGCCGGCAAGAAGCTGCAGCGAGCGGTAGCGAAGCGGACAGAAGCTGAGGTGCTGAATAGCTACAATGATTTCCAAAAACAAGACCCCGGTGCTTTTTTAAAGGCGCCGGGGCATATGCTATATGTGGATAAGGAAAAAGGAAGCTTGCATGTCCTATTCGCCGGACCAAAACAGTCGGCCCTCGTCATGCTTGTGATCATCTTCGTTGTTTTCAACAAAATATATGACGGGGAAATGCTTCGTTGATTCACTCAACATCAGACACGCATCTTCTCTTCGCTGATCCGTGCTGTAACATATAACAATAATCGGTTTTTTTCCATTATCGCAAACGATGCTTTCCGGGGTCAGATCTTCTAAGGGCACCCATTGAAGCATCGATCCGAGGGCATTCTGAATCTCCTCTTCTTCGGGATAGACAACCTGTTTCTCGTCAGGAGTTCTGATGTCGATAAAACAGTATTCATAGCAGGATCGATAAAGTTCATTTGAAGACATCCAATTCTTCAAGTCTCTTCCATCGTAGTACGATACATTTTCCATTAACAATGCGGGTTCCAGTTGATCCATTTCGGTAACGTACTCCTGAAGCAGGGACACGTCTCCTTCGAACAATCTTCCTTCGCCGCCCATAACGGCAATGTCACGATAATCTAATTCAACGAGGACATCCCCTGCCTTTTCGCGGTCTGCCAAGCTGCCGTAGCAGATGATCATTCTCTTGTGTAAATCAGGGTTGATTTCATATATGTCCGCATAGTTATCGGTACAAACCTTATCCAGAGGTAAGGAAACCAAATACTTGCCAAAAGCAGATCTCGAACGAAGCCAACGTTCCTCAGGATATTTATTCTTTTTCACTGCAGAATCTCGAATATCCAGGAAGAAGGAAGGACTGATACGAGCATCTGGTCTTGCCCCCAAAAGCCATTGACTTGCGTCTGCGGTGCTTATTGTTGGGAATCGTTCACTGATCTCCGGTTCTTTTTTGACATCTGCGTCATCTGTTTTTACACTATCGGCATCAGCATCTGCTAGGGACTGAGGTTCTGAGGCGGTAGCTGTCCCAATGGAATCCTGTGATTGCTGTTTTGTGGCATCCGGATCATCCCGGCTCAAGGACGTACCACATCCAGTCAGCAATAATGCCACTAGAAGAATGATCCATACTTTAGACATAGCAGGTTCCTTTCGGCTGTTTTTGTCCGGCGGTTTAAATAGTTATAAAAGAGTATCTTTCATGCTAAAGTTATTTGTTCTGCAGCTGTCAGAAGAAAAACAGAAAAAATGATATTCGCGATATGCCTGATGAAAGAACCTACGTGATCAATTATATTCACCGTTTCTAACACAATAGAAGGACACGCCCTCATCTATCAATCCATATGCGCTTACCAGGTAATTCTTTTCATTTACGTCCGACGTATAATAAAACTCATCTTCTCCATTTGAATCAATAGATCGCAGAGAATACACTGGAACGGAACCACCGGATTTAAAAACTTCGCCATCATTTATCCAACCTATCATTGTTGCATAACCAACGACATCCGAGGAAGTGGTATATATCCTCTTTTCGCCTTTAAAAACAACTATGACTTTTTTTGACAATACCATAAATATCTTGTTTTTGTCAATGCGGAACATTAACCGTATGTTAGAACGGCTGTTTTTTTGAAATTTTAATGAAAATTTGCTTTCGATGCTTTTGAAAATGAAGGCATTGGGGTTATACTATGCCTATGGATAAGAACACGAAAAAACCAAATCCACAATTGCATCGAGCCCGGTCATCTGTATATGACCGTCTTCCGGATGAATATCTCCAGATGGAGGTGACCATTGAAGAGGACGAGGATAGCTCTGCGGCGCAGCTGCATCGCGCACGGGCCGGCGGACCATCAGCGGAGTTGTTTGAGGATAGAACAACGCCGACGCCGCGCCGTGCATCTTCTGCAGAAATGGGACAGGGGACAGGTTGCCGTCCCACTTCTGATGGCAGAACAGGCGGTAACGGCAACAGAGGCAGCCGAAGCGGCAGCACCCGCAGCTACCGCAAAAAGCCCAGCCTAAAGCAGCGCATCCTGCGCTTTCTGCAGATTTCCATGGCGGTGGTTCTGATCGCCGTGGCGGCTGCAGCCATCTTCCTGGTTTCCAGGGGGTACGCCAAGGAGCTCATCGCCCTGCGGGACGAGGCATCCGAGCTGGTGGCGAATTCCACGGAAGAGACCTTCATGGCCGACCGCAACACCATCATTTACGATGCCTTCGGCGGAACCTTAGCGGAGCTGGGCGGCACGAAAAACGTGACCTATCTGTCCATGGAGGAGATACCGGACGATGTCCGCCGGGCCTTTGTCAGCATTGAGGACAAGCGTTTCTATTCCCATCCGGGCTTTGACATCAAGGGCATCGGCCGCGCCGTGGTGGCTATGCTTCGAAACGGTGAGGTTTCCGGCGGTGGAAGCACCATCACCCAGCAGCTGGCCCGAAACGTGTTCCTTTCCCACGAGCGCAGCTGGCAGCGGAAGGTGGAGGAAATCTTCATCTCCATCGGCCTGGAGCGGAAGTATTCCAAGGATCAGATCCTGACCTTCTACATCAACAACATCTACTACATGAACGGCTTTTACGGCATCGAAGCCGCCAGCGAGGGCTATTTCTCAAAGCCGGTGCAGGAGCTGTCGCTGCCGGAAATTGCCTTCCTGTGCGCCATTCCCAACTCGCCCACCTATTACGATCCGCTGGAGCATTACGACCACACCATCTACCGCCAGCAGCTGATTTTAGGGGAGATGCTGGAGGACGGCGTCATCGACGAAGCGGGATACTGGAGCGCCATCGCCACGGAGATCGTCTTAAATCCCTCCGTTTCCGGCACCAGGAAGGGGACGGCCAACAATTACATGACCACCTTTGCCCGGCGCTGCGCCATCCGCGCGCTGATGCAAAGCGAAGGCTTCATGTTCCGCTACACCTTTGCCTCCGAAGAGGATCGCACCAACTACGAGACGGCTCTCCAGGAGCTGTATGACGCCTGCGAGAGCAAGCTGTACTCCGGCGGATACCGGGTGTACACCTCTTTAAATCCCTGGACCCAGATGTTCCTGCAGGGGGCCGTGGACGAGGTGCTGGCGGATCAGACCGAGGTGAAGGAGGACGGGGTTTTTGCCCTGCAGTCCGCCGCCACCTGCATCGACAACCAGACAGGGATGGTCATCGCCATTGTGGGCGGACGTACTCAGGACAACATTCAGGGACTCACTTTAAACCGGGGCTACGCCAGCTATCGCCAGCCCGGCAGTACCATTAAGCCGCTTTTGGTTTACACCCCGGCCTTTGAACGGGGATACAACCCCGACTCCATCGTGACCGACGAGCCCATCGAAGGCGGTCCCCGCAACGCCACCGGCACCTATTCCGGAGATGTTACAGTGCGCTACGCCGTGGAGCAGTCGCTGAACACCGTGGCGTGGAAGATTTACAACGAAATCACCCCCACCAATGGATTGTTCTATCTGCAGCAGATGGCCTTTTCCGGTATTACGGACAGCGATTACACTTTAGCGCCTTCTGTGGGCGGTTTTTCCCAGGGCGTGACCACGGTGGAGATGGCTTCCGGCTACGCGGCTCTGGCTGCGGACGGCGCCTGGCGGGATCCCTCCTGCGTGGAGAGCATTTCCATGTCCAATGGGCGGGAAGTGTACAAAAATCCCCACGAGACCACACCGGTTTACACCCAGGAAGCAGCCCGCGAGATGACGGAAGTGCTGGTTTCGGTGATGGAAAACGGAACCGGCCGGGGACGCGGTCTGCCCGGACAGGTGTCCGCCGGCAAGACCGGTACCACCAACGACAACAAGGACCTGTGGTTCTGCGGATATACGCCCTATTACACCACCAGTGTCTGGGTGGGCTTTGACACCCCGCGCTCCATGGAGCATCTGTCCGGTACCATGGCCGGCCGGATCTGGCAGGAATTCATGACCAGCGCCCACAGCGATCTGGCTTCGGCGGATTTCCCTGAATCCGAATACACCCAAAGTGCTGCCCGGGCAGCAGCAGAAGCAGCCCAGAGAGCAGCTGAAGAAGAAGCCCGGCGCCAGGCGGAAGAAGAAGCGCGCTTAGCAGAAGAGGAAGCCCAGCGGCAGGCAGAAGAAGAGGCTAAAAAGCAGGAAGAAGAAGCTTCGAAGGCCCAGGAAGACGGCAGCCAAAGCACAACCTCCGGAACCCAGACACAGGAAACCACAGACACCGGAGCAACCGACGCCGGAAACGGAACAGAAGGCACAGGAGGCGGAGGCACGGGAACCGAAAATACGGGGACCGAAAACACCGGAACCGAAAGCACCGAAACGGAACAAACCGCGACAGAAGGAACAGCAACCGAAGGAACCGGAGCAGAAACCACAGCGGAATAAGCCGAAAAGGACTGCTTCTAACGACGCATTCATAGCACCAAAACCCAATAATAAAAACGGCAGATGGAATCAAAGCGTTCCATCTGCCGTTTTTGCGCGATAGGGCCGGAGAATACGCGCATGCTTGCATGCGAAGTATTCGAAGGCCAACGTACATCGAGCGGCAAAGCCGCGAGATGTGCGCATCGCGCGTATCGGATGGGCGGCAAAGCCTGCCCAACCGATTATTCATATGAAATGCTGCGAGCGTCCCGGAAAACATACATACATCCGAGACGCGGCCTTCATCCAATTTAAAAACTTACACCAGCATCAGCCGCATCGCGCCGTAAATCCCCGCGTCATTTCCTAACGTCGCCAGGCAGATCTTGGTGTCAATGCATGCATGGAAGGCCTTCTGATGGAAGGGCTTTTCAATGGCATCCACTAAAATCTCACCGGCTTTAGACACGCCGCCGCCGATTAAGATGGCTTCGGGATCAGCGACCACGCAGATCTTCGCCAGAGCATCGGCCAGCATGGAGCACACCTGCTCCACCACGTCCATGGCCAGATCGTCGCCGGCTTTGGCGGCGTCAAACAGATCCTTGGCGGTGATGTCGTTGGGATTCATTTTCCGCAGAACGCTGGGCTGCTCGGTGGCTGCCAGACGGCGCCGGGTCATGCGGGCAAAGCCCGTGGCGGATGCGTACTGCTCGATGCAGCCGTGCATACCGCAGTTGCAGGCCACTTCTTCTTCGGGATTGACCACAAAGTGGCCGATTTCACCGCCTGCACCGTGAGCGCCGTAGATGATGCGGTTTTCAATGATGACGCCGCCGCCGATACCGGTGCCTAAGGTCACACAGACAATGCTGGAGAAATCCTTGCCGGCGCCCATCCAGGCTTCGCCGAGAGCTGCCACGTTGGCGTCATTGCCCACGCGCACCGGAAAACCGCACAGCTCCTGCATCTTCTCCTGAACGCGCACGATGCCCCAGCCCAGATTCACGGCCCGGTTCACCACGCCGTCGGAACGCACCGGACCGGGAACGCCGATGCCCAGGCCCTGGATATCGTCCGCCGTCAGGCCTTTTTCATCCATTTTTGCATGAACAGCCTTGGCGATGTTGGGCAGGATGTTCTTGCCCTGATCGGAGGTGTCCGTTTTAATCTCCCATTTTTCCAGCAGTGTTCCATCGGTCTTAAAAAGGCCCAGTTTTGTGGTTGTGCCGCCAACGTCGATACCAAATCCGTATTCCTTCATGATATTCCCCCTCATAAAATCTACAGTTCCGGCTGCCTGTTCCGGTGGAAACGAAAACGCGATGATGCAGGTTCCGTATAGCCTTTTGCATTGCGGCTTTCGTGCGGTGCAATCAGCGAAAAATGCACCGGCAGGCGCAGTCAGACCTAACTGTTATCATACAACAACAGCGGGAAAATGAAAAGATAAGAGATTGCATCCGGCGGGGCAAAACCGCCGTCAAGCGGCTGCTGCAGGGAAGATCCGATCCGATGTCTGAGGCGCAAACCGGCCGAGCCTCCGGATAAGGAGGAAGCCGTCTCAAATGTGCAGATAATGCACGAAAAAATAAAAAAGAACCCGAAAAAACGACCGCTCCATTTTTAGGAGCCTTCTATAATGACCATAAAGGCAAACCGACGTTTCGCCGGATTTGCACGCGGATCCTTCCATCCGCAGCCGCGCAGGCCTGTGGCCAGGGCCTGCGCACACATCTTCATCTGAAAGAGACGGGGGTTTCCCGAACCGAGGACTGTGGACGACGCGATTTGCTGAAGATGTGGACGGACAATCATGTTTATACCGATTGATCACAACGAAGGAGGAACATATGAAGACAAAGAGATTTCTTGCGCTTCTTCTCGCAGCGGGCATGACCCTTGGCCTGTTCACTGCCTGCGGCGGAAACAACAGCGCTAATACTGACACCACCGAAACCCAGCAGACCACCGAAACGGCTGCGCCGGAGACCACAGACGACGCCAATGCGGCGGAAACCGAGGCCGCGGATACCGAAGCTGAAGCCGAGGAAAGCAGCGAGCCCACCGGTACCACGGGCTTAGATCTGGCCACGGACTTTTCCTATCTCATCGACCAGAGCGTGGAAAGCTACTTCTACGAGAGCTACGAAGAGAACCCGGTGTACAAGTACTGGTCCAACATGGAGTGGGATGCCTACGGCGAAGGCAACAAAAAGAAGATCAGCATCGATTTCATCGAGCCCCCGGCATCCGGCGGCACCGATTACGTGAATACGCTGATGGCCACCGGCGAATATCCGGATATCATGTCCATGTCCCTGGTGTCCACCAAGGCCAACGCCCTGTATGACGAAGGCATCGTCTTAGATATCACGGATTACGTTGAAAAGTACATGCCCAACTACATGGCCTGGATGGAAGAGCATCCGGAATATGCCGACATGCTGTACAACAACATCGACGGCGAAAAGCGCATTATCCAGCTGTACGGCTTCGGCGATGCGGCCCCCGAGCGCGGCAACGGCTTCCTGTATCGCCGCGACTGGGTTGTCAAATACGGAAAGAATCCCGAAACCGGCAAAGCCTTTACCGGCGGCTATGACGACAACGGCACCTGGAGCGATGACGTGGTATTCCCCAGCGGAAGCACCTTCCCGGTGTACTTAAGTGACTGGGAGTGGATGTTTGAAATCTTCGAAGAAGCCATGAAGGATCAGGGCATCACCGACGGTTACATCTTCCAGCTGCCCAACAGCGGTTACTGGGGCACCGGCGAATTTGTCACCGGTTTCGGCGCAGGTTCCACCTGGTTCATCAACGAAGACGGTGAGTGCGAATTCGGTGCTGTGACCGACAGCATGCGTGCTTACCTGGAGTGCATGAACACCTGGTACAACAACGGCTGGCTGGACAACTACTTCATGGAGCAGCCCGATGCCATCTTCTGGAGCGTGGATACGGCCTCCGTTTTCTCCGGCAAGGTTGGCGTGTGGTACGGCTTAAAGGGTGTGGTCGGCGGACAGATCGATTCCGGCGACGAATCCAGCCCGGCGTACGGCGCCTATGCGGCCGCCGCTCCCAGCCCCATCAACGACCTCTACGGCGACAAGTCCGTGCAGGGTCATAAGCCCAGCTGCTTCTTCGGCGCGTCCTTAGTGGGTCAGACCTCCACGGTTATCACCAACAAGGCTGAAGAAAAGGACATCCCCACCTTCCTGACCGCCATCGACTATCTGTATGGCCGCGAAGGCGGTATCCTGCGCAGCTACGGCATGAACGGCGAGCAGGCTGCCACGGTTACCGATTCCACCTTCTATGCGGATCAGGGCTTTGAAGACGGCTTCTATCAGGTGGAAGAGCGGGACGGCGAAGAATGGATCGTCACTCCGGCAGAAGATACGCTGGAAACCGGTCTGCGCAACGCCATGATCATGGAGCGTGTCATGGGTCTGACCGTGTATGATCACGTGGACCAGGGCTTCTCTGACAACATGAACGAAGCGTTAAACATCTGGGTCACCTATGACAACGTCGGCTATATCACCGGTGTCATCAGCGGCCAGCTGACCACCGAGCAGGCAGATGACTACTCCATGGTAAACGCCAACGTGACCACCTATATGGCCCAGGCTGTGCCGCAGTTCATCACCGGCGAGCTGGACATCAACAGCGACAGCGACTGGGACGCCTACGTGGCAGATCTGGAGTCCTACGGACCCTATGCCTACGTAGAAGCCATCAACGAAGTGCTCGGAAAGTAAAACAGGGTGAGACAGGGGACAGGTCACTGTCTCATATAGCGTAAACGAAAGAAGCGCGAAGCGGGAATATCCTGTTTCGCGCTTCTTTACTTTTTCAGAGCCGGTGTGATAGACTGATTTTGATATGACCCGAATATCGGACCCGAAGGACGGTTATTTTTCAAAAGGGGGACAATATGGGGCTTTTTGACAAACTCATCGAAAAAGGATCAAAGGTGATTTCCGAGGTGGCATCCGAGGAAAACAAGGAGAAGGCATCGGAACTTCTCGGCAAACTGAAAAAGGGCATCGATGACGTGGCGGCCGAGGTGACCTCTGACGAGAACAAGGAAAAGGCGGAGGCGCTTTTCGGCAGTCTGAAGGAAAAGGTCAGCGGTGCGGCGGAATCCATCCGCGAAGCTGCGGATCAGTCCGGCATTTTTGGGGAGAACAATAACAATACCTACGACTGCGATGCCGTGGATAGCCGTTCGAGCATGTACACCGCCGGGGCAACGTCTGCATCTTTAGCAGCGGACCTGGGATATGACGAGGCTGAAGCCTGCACGCCGGCGATCTGCCGCGAGCGCATCCTGTCCGTGCTGGCGCAGGACTTTCCCCAGTACACGGTGCGGGAAAATGTTTCTCCCACCACCATCGGCGGAACCGGCCGTTTCATGAACTACTCCATCGGCGTGTATGACGGCGATGCGCCGAAACTGTTTATGATGATCATCGGAAAGACCACCACCTCTCATCGGGAGTATCGTTGGTCTCGGGAGGAAGCCCAGAAGGCCGGCGTGGCCTTCATCAACTTCATCGGCCATTATCCGAATCGCGTGGAATACATCCGCCAGCGCCTGGCGAAGTATCTGTAGAAACAGGACAGAGGGAGTGCGACCATCGCGCCTGCGGCGGATGCAGCGAAAAGGATTTAAAAACGCTTTGCAGGCAGCGCCTTTTCGTACCATCCGGTAACGAATGCACAGCATTCTTCAAAGCTGTTTCTCTCTGTTTATGTTTGCAGCCGGGGTTCGCCCCGGCTGTTTGCATATGCCGATTTCTTTGAGGACGCATACGGCGAATGCCGCGACAAACAGCGAACGCAGGCGTTAGCGAGTCTGTCAGGCATGGCTCATAGTGAAAAGATGAGGAAAACCATGGAATCTCTTCTGACAAGCCTTACAAAAGAAGAATCCTGGCAGGCGTTTCTGCAGGCGAAGGAGCAGAAACAGCAGATGACAAAACGCGAGCTGGCCGGGCTGCGTTCTTTTATCGAGCAGAAAGAATACCCATCCGACCCCACGCAGATCACCTTCGGTCTGCCTGAAAAGAAGCAGATCGGACGGCTGGGCTCCGCAAAAAAACGGACGGTCTATTCCTACAGCCCCAGCGAAACGCTGCTGCTGAAATCCCTGGCGTGGCATCTGTATGCCTACGACGGCTGCTTCAGCGACGGATGCTATTCCTTCCGGCAAAACCGGACGGCGAAGACGGCCATCGATCGGATTCTGGCCATGCCGGACCGAAATCAGAAATACGTTCTGAAAACGGATATCCACAACTATTTTAATTCGATTGACGTTCTAATTTTGCTGGATGATCTGGCGCGGGTTCTGGCGGACGATGAGCCGCTGTATCAGATGCTTCGGGAGCTGCTGACCCAGGATGCCTGCACCGTGGACGGCGAGGTCGTCTGCGAGAAACGGGGCGCCATGGCCGGGGTGCCGGTGTCGGGCTTCTTTGCCAACGTCTACCTGCGGGAGCTGGACGCGCAGTTCTGTGAACCGGGGAAGTGGGCGGTTTCGGATGCCCATGATGAAGCCTCCGTTGAGAAACCCGGCGGTCTGCCGGAAGATCCGCTTTGCAGACCGGGTGATGACGCCCACGGCCCCGTGGTGTTTTTTCGCTACGCAGATGATATACTGATACTAGCGGACAGCGCGAAAGACCGGCAGCGGGCGTATGATCTGCTGCTTCGGATCGTTGAAAAAAAGAAGCTGGAGATCAATCCGGATAAGACCGTGCTTTCCGATCCCGGAGAGCCCTTCGAGTTTCTGGGGTTTTCCTTTGTGGATGGGGAAGTGGATCTGTCCGCCGCGTCCATCCGCAAAATGAAAGACCGCATCCGCCGCAAGGCCCATCGCCTGTGGCGAAAGCGGACGCAAAAGGGGCTGACCTGGGAAAAGGCGGCCCACGCCCTGGTGCGCAGCCTGGACAACCGGCTGTATGATCTGTCCGGCACCGGCGCCTTCACCTGGACCCGGTATTTCTTTCCGGTGCTGACCACGGACAAAGGACTGCACGAGATCGACACCTGCATGGTGCAGTACCTGCGGTATCTCGCCGACGGCCGCCATCATAAAAAGAACTACCGCATCCGCTACGAAGACCTTCGGCGGCTGGGCTACACCTCCCTGGTGCGGGAGTATTACAACTGGCGGGAAGAAGAGCGGAAGATGGGATAGGGGACAGGAATATGACCCTTCCTGGGTGGACGAAATGGAGGAACTGGATATCTTCCTGGGAGATTAAAACGACACAAAGGAGACGGAATTGGCAAAGGTAAAATGTGAATACTGCGGCTCATTTATACCGGATACTGTGGATAAGTGCCCGAACTGCGGCGGGACGAACATTCATATGACCCGCACGGCCCATGACACGCCCCAGACCATTGCGGAACTGCAAAGCTGGTACGTGGCCAGACATCTGCCGCCGGAAAATATAACGCGATTCTATATTGGAAAGAATGTAAGCACGCCCAAGGCCATCGGTATTTATCAGGATGGCCCGGATTTCATCGTCTACAAAAATAAGGCCAACGGCCAGCGGGCCATCCGGTACCGGGGCACGGACGAGGCCTACGCGGTGAACGAGGTCTATCTCAAACTGAAGGAGACCATCCTTACCCAGAAGAACCGCAACACCGCCCAAAGAAGCCGCAGCTATCCCACGGGGACATCCACCGCCAGGCGCGTAAAGCGCAGGGAGGGACTGCCGTTTCTGGTCATGGCCATCATCATCATCGTTGTGATGGTAATTTTTGCGGTTCAAAGCATCCTGTTCCAGACAATCTCCTCCGGCAGCCAGGGCAGTTCCTATCATAGCTCTCAGTACTATCGGGTGGACGATACCTACTACTATTATCTGGATGACCCCTATGGCAGCAGTTATGGAACCGGGGACAACACCGGCTGGTACCGGTACGATTCCGATGTGGGCGACTGGTATTATTACGCGGATGCCGACGACGAAGAGACTCTGGGAGAACTGTACGAGAATCCTGAGGAGTACGCCATCGGCGATCCCTACGAATGGAACACCTCCGACACCTGGGAGACGGATGGCGCCTATTCTGACGGCAGCAATTCCGTCAGGAGTTTTGAGGACACGGAATGGTATCAGGATGCGGCAGCGGCCCAGACCTGGTACTACGACAATCGCAGCGACTACAGCGACGACTACGATTCCGACAGCAGTTCCGATTATGACTACGACTACGATTATGATTACAGCTGGGACAACGACAGTGACTGGGACTGGGACAGCGGAAGCGACTGGGATTCAGACTGGGGCAGCGACTGGGATTCGGACTGGTAGAAAAAAAGGGGGGCAGATGATCTGTCCCCCCTTTTCGTATTACAGCAGAGCCTTGACACAGGCTTTCACTTCTTTTTACAGCAGAGCCTTGACGCAGGATTCCACTTCGGCCATGTCGGCGGTGGGCTCAAAGCGTGCCACCACGTTGCCTTCGCGGTCGACGACGAACTTCGTGAAGTTCCATTTGATATCCGGCTTCTTGTCCCATTCCGGATCGGCTTCGGCAAACATCTTCTCCAGCAGATCCTTGTACTGGTGCGGGCCAAAGCCCTCAAAGCCCTTCTGGGATTTCAGGTAGGTGTACAGCGGAAGCTCGTTCTCGCCG
>JAZPYY010000001.1:0-2998 GCA_045544375.1 Shuttleworthella sp. | reverse complement strand
CTTCTTTCATGCGGGTTTTGATCAGAAAATCCTGCAGGTTATTTTCACTGACATCAACGTCATTGGAGACGGTGTAATAAAAGGCAGTGCGATCGCAGAATGACAGGTTTCTGTAGGCGGTTATCACATCTTTCAGGGTGGCTTCGGGCATGCGGGGCACTCCTTTCCGGTATTATTTGTCATATTATACCAGAACAGGTGTTCGACATCAACCATGAAGTTGAAAATAGCCTGTCTTTGTTATTTCGTCAGATCCATCAGCCGCATGTCGGTGGTAATGGCCGTGGTGGAGACCCCGTCCGTCTCCCGATCCTTTAGGGTGCGCATGATCCGGCAGATGGGCCGCGCTCCCGACTGGATCTCCGACAGGGGATGGGTTTCGTCCAGCGGATGGCTGTAGGTAAATCCGGCGTCCGCAAAGGCGGAAAGGAATCCGTCCACAGAAGCCCCCTGCACCACGCCGTCCACTTCTTCAAACATGCGGGCTTCGTCCAGATTTCCGGCCATCAGGCTGACCCGGGCTCCGGCAGAACCGGCAAACACCATGGGGTAATCTCCGGCAAAAGGTACCGGTACCAGGCCTGTATCCTGCCGGTAGGAAAGCCGCTGCAGTCCCCAGATCCGCCCGTCGGCAAATTCACTTTCCAGGCCGGCTTCTTCGCTGTAGAAGAAACCTCCGTGGAAAAACACGTCCAGACGATAGGGCGTCACGGAATGGTTGAGATTGTCGCAGGTTTCACTGTCCCCAAAGATATTCACGCTCCGACCGGAAGCAAGGGTCCAGCCGCCGGACGCATCCTGTTCAAACACCGACAGCAGCAACTGCTGCTGTCCAACCGGTTTGTCCGCGTAAACCACCGCGGCAATTTCGTCCTGGCCGTCCCCGTCCGCATCCACCAGCATGGCCGAAACGATACCGTTGGTCAGGGTTCCTTCACGTATCATCGTCCAGTCCGATCGCGAATAGGAGTACCGGTTGGTCAGAAGGGTACCTCCGATGTAGGGAAGATCTGTCGCCTTCTGTGCGTCTCCTGCGGGATTTACCGGAGCGCCCATGGCCGCCGCATACCAGCCGATGCCCTCGTCCGCCCAGGCCCCCTGGGCAATCAGGGTGCTGCGCTCATGTTCATCCGTGGTGTAATTGTGCGTACCGGTCTGCAGCAGGCTGCAGAACTGCCGGTAGACCGGCACCCGTTTTTCAACGTCGGAATACCAGCCCACACCCTCCTGGGACCAGCCCTTCTGGCCGAGGACGTCGTACTCATGTCGGTCCATGGTATAGTGATGATCCCGGGAATAGGGATTGTACAGACGGTACACCGGTGTGCCGGTGGCGGGGGCATACCAGCCGATGCCTTCGTAGTTCCAGCCCTGCTCTGTGGTCAGCACATATTTTTCATATGCGTCACGGGTGTAAAAATGCTCATGGGTTCCCGGAAAATACAGGCGGTACATGGGAATCAGCTCTTCTGCCCGCAAGCAGAAGGCAGGAACACAGGAAAACAGAATCACCGCCGCGGCCAGCGCCCATGTGTAAAGACAACGAAGCATCCATCGATTGGTTTTCATACGCTCCTCCTGACTTTTTTAACACATCACAGCTCACAGGTCTTAAAAGGCCGGTTCACATGCTTTTCGCCGGTTTCGGTCAGCTCTTCCTTCGGGTGCCGGATATTCACATGCATTCCGCCGGTTTCGGTCAGATCTTGATCCGGACATTGGGTCTGCCGGACATGATGACTCCCAGGTAATTCACCCGGGTCTGCTCGTAATAGGTGATCCCGTAATAGGTGGAATCCGTGTTGTGCAGGCGCCATTCCGGATCGTAAATCAGGCCGTCAATCTCGGTCCAGCCGTGTCCGCCGCTGTTGCACACATACACTTCCTCGTATCCGATGGCCCGGGCCATAAATCCGAAGGCCGCCGCATAGCTGATGCAGTTGCCGGAACGGGTGTCAAACAGGCTGTTGGCGTAACGCTGGGGCCAGATGGGGCTGGTATCGTGGGGAATCCACGGGTTTTTCTCTCTCATATTGGCGAAGCTGTCAAAGCACACACGGAGCTTTTCCTCTTTTGTCATCTCCGATGTGGTCACCTCATTCACGTAAATCCGGGCTTTGATGTACGCCCAGTCCAGATCCGTCAGGGATGCCCAGTCGATGGGCTCTTCTGCCGGTTCTTCCGCCGGGGGCTCTTCTGCCGGTTCTTCCGCTGAAGGCGCTGCAGGAACGGGCATGCCCACCGCGTACCAGACCGCTCCCTCCGGGTTCCAGGCCTCGGAAGCGTTCAGGGCGTTCTGTTCTGCCGGATCCGCCGTAAAATGATGGCTGCCCACAGTAAGGGCCGTGGTAAAATAGCGGCTTACCGCAATTCCTTCTGCACCGGCTGAATACCAGCAGATCCCTTCCTGCTGCCACCCGCGGCCGGCGAGGGTGGTGTATTCGTTTTCATCCATGGTATAGAGATGATCCTTGCTGTCCGGATCAAACAGCCGGTACACCGGCGCGCCAGCCGAAGGCGCAAACCAGCCGATGCCCTCATCCCGCCAGCCGGAGCCAAGAAGGGTCTGCTTCTCATTTTCGTCCAGGGTGTAAAGATGCATGTGAGATCTGGAATGATACAGCCGATAGACCGGAACCCCCTCTGCTTCCTCCGCGTTAGAACGAAGGGCAAACAGGCCGAAAACAGAAAGGAAGACGGCAAACAGAACGACAGCAACAGAACGGGAACGAAGGTAACTCATTAATCAAATCCTTTTCTAACCCCAGAAATAAAACAACTGTCCATGAACCGGTTTTTGTCATGCCGGAACACCCAAGAATCATACCATAACCGCCATGGAAAAGCACGAATATATTATGATTCAAACGCCAAAAGTCCGACTCCACGCCACGCTTGCGTGGCGGTGGAGGAGAGACTTATTGGCGTGCCCCACAACGAGGGCGAAGTGGAGGGAAACCTCCACGAAAGCCCGAGTTGTGGGAGCGCGGTGGGAGCA